>NZ_JBATWY010000054.1:0-118141 GCF_049672945.1 Haloferula sp.
GTAGCGCTGCTCGAAGGCTTTGCCGTAGAGGTCGTGGAGGTCGGGGGTCTCGTTGGCGCGGAAGAGGGTCCAGTCGGCGCGCTCTTCCATGCGTTTCATGAAGAGGTCGGGGATCCAGTTGGCGGTGTTCATGTCGTGGCAGCGGCGGCGTTCGTCGCCGGTGTTTTTGCGCAGTTCCATGAAGTCCTCGATGTCGTTGTGCCAGGACTCGAGGTAGGCGCAGCCGGAGCCGCGGCGCTTGCCTCCCTGGTTGACGGCGACGAGCTGGTCGTTGTGCAGCTTGAGGAAGGGAATGATGCCCTGGCTTTCGCCATTGGTGCCCTGGATGTAGCCGCCGGTGCCGCGGACGGCAGTCCATGAGCCACCGAGGCCGCCGGCCCATTTGCTGAGGAAGGCATTTTCGGCGACGCCGCGGATCATGATGGACTCGATGGAGTCATCGACCTTGTAGAGGTAGCAGGAGGAGAGCTGGCTGTGGAGGGTGCCGCTGTTGAAGAGGGTCGGGGTGGAGGAGCAGAAGCGGCGGCCTTTGTAGAGGTTGTAAAGGCGGATGGCCCAGTCTTCGCGCTTGGTTTCCTCTTTCTTGAAGAGGCCCATGGAGACTCGCATCCAGAAGAACTGGGGGGTCTCGAGGCGGCGGTGCCTGTCGCCGGTTTTGTCGACGATGAGGTAGCGGTCGTAGAGGGTCTGGATGCCGAGGTAGTCGAAGTCGAGGTCGGCGGAGGGGTCGAAGGCTTCGGCGAGCTTGTCGAGGTCGTAGACTTCGAGGAGTTCGGGCGAGAGGCGTTTGATGGCGACGCCGTGCTTGAGATATTGCTTGAAGGCGACCTGGTGGGCTTTCTTGATTTTCTCGACGCCGTCCCTGGCGATGCTCCAGTCGAGGACTTCCTCGTAGATGTAGGAGAGGAGGATGCGGGCGGCGAACTTGGCGAAGTCGGCGTCTTTTTCGATGAGCGACTTGGCGTTGAGGATGATGGTGTTCTTGAGGTCCTTTTCCTTGATTTCGGCGCCGACGGAGCGGCGGAGTTCGCGTTCGATCTCAGCTTCGTCGAGGGTCAGGGTGAGGCCGATGGAGGCGAACTGGATGCGCTTCTTGAGTTCGGTGCCGTCCCAGAGCTTGGTTTCGCCGTCGTCGGTGATGACGGTGATGAAGAGATCCTGCGAGGGGTCTTCGGCGCTGTCTTCGAGGTCGATGCGCATGCGGGCGCGCTCGTCGCGGTAGCGGATGTAGTGGGCGGCGGCCTTGAAGTGGCCCTGCTTCATGAGTTCTTCCTGGACCATGTCCTGGACGTCCTCGATGTGGACGAAGGAGTTGTCGCCATTGCGGACACGCTCGGTGACGCCTTTGGCGATGTCGGTGGCGGGCTCGGGAATTTCGTGAATGGTGAGGAAGGCTTTTCTAACGGCGATCTCGATCTTGGTTTCGCTCCAAGGCACGACGTTGCCATTGCGGCGGATCAGGCGGACGGGCAGGGCGTGCGGGGCGGTGCCGGCGGAGATGCTGCCGCCCTTCTCGATGGAACGGCGGAAGGCGAGGGATTTGGCGACGTCGTAGGCATCATTCTCGAGCAGGGCTTTCTCGATGAGGAGATAAAGATCGCCTTCGGAAAGGCGGAGGCGGCCGCCGTCGTCGAGAGTCTTGGTGAGTGAGTTGGCAACGGTGTGGGCGACGTCGGAGACGAACTTGCGGTTCTCTTCGGTGAAGATGGTTTCGTCCTCGTGCTTGCGGGCGATGAGGAGGTCGGTGAGGGATTCGCCGATGGCATCGGCGACGTTTTCGAGGGAAAAGTGGGCTTCTTCGTTGCCGCGGGTGACGGTGATGTCGGTGATCGGCTTGCGGCGGTCGGCGTGGAGGACTTCACGCCAGGAGTAGGCGCTGCCACGTGAGTCGGCGGTGTCGCTGGTGACGGCGAAACGGTCGGTGATGACTTGCTTGAGGTTGAGATCTTCGTCGAGGTTCAGATTGGTGTACATGTGTGTGAGGAGGCGGGGTGTGGTCTTTTTGTTTAACGGGTGGACGTGTTGCTGGCGGGAGTGGTTTGACTGGATGTGGAGCGACTTTCTGGGCGGGTGATGCAAAGGGAGCGGCTTGGTAATGCGGGCTTTGGGGATCAGGATCTAGGGGCTGGGGGTCAGAAAGGCAGGTAGAGCTTTGTGGCGGAGTGCCTTTGGTAATTCTAGCCCCTAACCCCTGAATCCTGAATCCTGACCCCAAAAGGCCAGTAGCCAGAACAGACGCCTCGGCACACTAGAGGTCGTCGTCGTCGACATCACCGAGTGCTGAAGCTTTCTGATACTCGGTGACGCGGCCTTCGAAGAAGTTCTGCTCCTTCTTGATGTCCATCATTTCGGCGAGCCATGGGAAGGGGTTCGAACAGGTGCCTTCGGCGTTGAGCGGGGCGAGGCCGCAGGAGGCGAGACGACGGTCGGCGATGTAGTCGATGTAGGTCTCGAAGTCGGCGGCATTGAGGCCGATGCCGGCGACGGGCAGGCAGTCGCGGATGAACTCCTTCTCGAGGCGAATGCCTTCTCTCATCGTGTCGCGGAGATCCTGACGGAACTCTTCGGTCCAGATATCGGGGTTCTCGTCGATGAGATCCATGAGGAGGTTGCGGAAGACTTCGATGTGATTCGACTCGTCGCGCAGGGTGTAGCGGAACATCTGGCCGATGCCCGGGAACTTGTTCTGGCGGTAGAGGCTGAGGATCATGCCGAAGAGACCGTAGAACTGGGTGCCCTCCATGACCTGGCCGAAAAGGAAGATGTTCTTGGCGAGGTCCTGCTTGTTGGAAGTCACTGTCAGGTCGATGTCGCGGCGCATGGCCTTGCTGTTCGAGGTGACGAAGTGATTCTTGGCGGTGATCGATGGGACGTCCTCGAACATCGCTTCGGCTTCGTGCGGGTTGAGACCGATCGAGCTGAGCATGTAGACCAGGGAATCAGCGTGGATGTTTTCCTCGTGGGCGTGGCGGCCGAGGACGAGCTTGAGCTCGGGTGCGGTGACGACTTCGCGGACGACGTGGAGGATGTTGTCTCCGACGATGCCTTCGGCGGCGGAGAAGTAGCCGATGCCCATTTTGATGATCCAGCGTTCGACGTCGGAGATCTCATCGGAGCGCCACTGCTCGACGTCCTTCTGCATCGGGATGTCCTCGGGCTCCCAATGGTTGTTCTTCTTCGTTTTGTAGAGGTCGTAGGCCCATTGGTATTTGAGCGGCAGGATGTTGAAGAACATGGTGTCCTTGCCGTTGATGACTCTCTTGGCGTTGAAGGCCTGTTCGGCTTTTTCCTTATCGAGAACAAATGTGCGGGTGCCGAGGGTGACGGTGGTGGTGGATGACATGGTTGGGAGTCGTGTTATCAGGGGTTGCAGCTGGAGTGCTTTAGATCAGTGAAGTTGTTTTGCTGGTGTCGCACAGCGTTGTGAACCATGCCGAAATCGGCCTTTTGGGACAAGTTTGTTTTGCTCATATGGTATCCACAAATTATTAACACTACCACATGTAGTGTCTTCGTTTTTCACAGACGATTTGACAAAACCGTCACGGTGTGCCATAGGCCGGAAAATCAGGCCCCTTTCGAAACCCGGGCCATGGGGCGTAGTGGTCACCTAGGGCCAAGAAAAATTTTGCGGTCTTCCATCGGGTGAAAGTGGGCGCGCAAATTTTAAAATGTTAGACGACTTGCTGGCGGTGATTCACTTGAGAGACTGGAAATGAGCCGCTTACGGATTGCAAAACTTTGGTATGAGCGGAGCGCATGGATGGAAAGCCCAGCGATGATTCCTGAGGAAATCGCGCAAACTGAGGGAGTTAAGCCCGCTTCGCGGGAGTGCCGAGTGATCAGTTGGCAGTGATCAGTGAAAGGCACTTGAGTGGTGTGGCGGGTAGGTCAAGGGGGAGACTTGTCGTCCCCGGCGGCGGTAGGGCTGAGCGCCCCTGAGATGGATCTATCCCTCGGTGTCTCCACGCATCGACCCTCGGGGATCGTGAGTCCTCGCTCTTTGTCGGTCGCGAATCGATCCCCTGAGGGCCCGACCCATCAAAGCTCCGGACTGCAGGTTATCGCTCCTGGTGGGGGCGCTACGCGCTTTAGAAGGCCCACTTTCCTTGATCGAGTTCGCAGACGCAGGCGGTGAGGAGTTTGATGCAGGCGGCGATGTCTTCCTTGTGGGACATCTCGATGGTCTGATGAATGTGCCGGGTCGGGATCGAAACGGCGCCGGATATCGAGCCACCGGGAACCATGCGCTGAAGGCTGGCGGTATCGGTGCCGCCGGCCGCGAGAATCTCGGGTTGCCACTTGATCTTGTTCCGCTTCGCGACCTCCTTCATGTAGGCGATCATGCGGTAGTCGCAGATCACGGAGGAATCCATCAGCTTGATGGCAGCCCCCTCCCCCAGCGCGGTGCAACGTTCCTGAGGCACGGAGCCGGGGACGTCGTAGGCGATGGTGGTATCGAGGCCGAAACCGAAATCGGGCTTCACTTGAAGCGCGGCAACGTGGGCGCCACGCAGGCCGACTTCCTCCTGAACGGTGAAGGCCGCGTAGAAATCATAGGCGGGCTTCTTCTTTGATTTCTTGAGGGCGCGGAGAGTTTCCAGCAGGACAAAGACGGAGACGCGGTTGTCGAGGGACTTGGCATTCACGCACTCCCCCATCTCCTTGAGTTCGGTGTAGCGGGTGACCGAGTCGCCGATGCTGATCAGCTTGTCGACGTCTTGCTTGGACATGCCGGTATCGATGAAGAAGTGCTTGATCTCGGCCTTCTTGCCGCGCTCTTCGGGCGACATGATGTGGATGGGTTTCGAGCCCATCACGCCGAGGATGTCCTTCTTTCCATGGATGATGACGCGCTGCGACGAGAGGGTTTTCGGATCGAAGCCGCCGACCGGATTGAATCGAATGAAGCCCTTGTCGTCGATGTGGGTGACGATGAAGCCGATCTCGTCCATATGGGCGGCGACCATGGTCTTCTTTTTGGAGGAGCGGCCCTTTTTCAAAGCGATGACGTTGCCCATGTTGTCAGTGCTGACCGAATCGGCGAGACCCTTGAGTTCGCTGAGGACGAGTTTGCGGATTTGCTTTTCAAATCCCGGAGCGCCGGGGGACTCACAGATGCGGGCGAGAAGTGGGACGTCGATTGGCATGGGGATCCGATAGATGGAAGATGGCCGATGAGCGATGGCATAGTTGGAAAAAGAACGCCGCCAGGCTTCCGATGTCTTTCGTTTCGAGATCCGGCCATTTCGGCTGACGAAGCATCAACATGAAGTCCCCTGGTCCTTTCGAAACGAAACGGCCTCAATTCCGGTTCCTGGCGGGCGATGGCTCCCGCATGAATGATAAGCGACTCGATGATCTCGAAAGGCGCCACTACCGGAGCGCGCTGGCGATCCTGGTGCTCGAGGTCTATTACCGCTATTTGCCAGCGAGCAAGTGAGCGGCGCAGGAGAATCCGGTCATCCGATGCGAGCGGACCGTTTTTCCCTTGCCAAAGGCATCCCTGCTTCCTACTTCTCCGCCCCCTCCGCAACCAATGGGCAGATACCAGAGCGGTCAAATGGGGCAGACTGTAAATCTGCTGGCGTGAGCCTACGAAGGTTCGAATCCTTCTCTGCCCACCATCTTCATTTCCAATGAGATGGGAGGTCTGGAAAGGGACGGGATGATCTGGTTCGACCAAGCTCCCCGGCATTTTCCCGCCAAGCTCGAGCCAGTACTCTTCGAAGCGCGACTTAGCCGGGATCGGCACCGAGCGAAGCATCCACCTTTTCTCAACTTCGCTGATACAATCGCCCGAAAAGACTGTATTAAATCACAGGAATCGATTCCTGTTTTCCCACCCATGACACGACTCAGATCCATTTTCATCGCCGCGGCTTTGTCTTTTTGGCCTGCACTGCTTGCAGCAGACGATACGAAGCCGCCAAACATCGTCTTCATTCTGGCGGACGACCTTGGCTGGTCGGACACCTCACTCTACGGCCACACCAAGCTTTATCAGACCCCGAATATTGACCGGCTGGCCAAGCGGGGAATGACTTTCTCCCGCGCCTACTCGGATAGTCCCCTTTGCTCCCCCACCCGTTCCGCCATCCTCACCGGTCTGAGCCCGGCCCGGACGGGGTTGACGACGCCGAACTGCCACTTGCCCGCCGTCACCCTCAAGGCGAGTCCAGGCAAGAAGGCACCGGCAGGCAGCAAGGCGATTGCTCCCACACCGGTAAGCCGCCTCAATACCACATACGCCACCTTGCCCAAGACTCTCAAGGCGGCGGGATATGCCACCGGGCATTTCGGCAAGTGGCATCTCGGCACGAAGCCCTACTCTCCTCGGGAGCACGGCTTTGATGTCGACATCCCGAACTGGCCCGGTCCGGGACCGGCCGGAAGTTTCGTCGCTCCATGGAAATACCCGAACTTCGATCCGGATCCGGACGTGCCGAACCAACACATCGAAGACCGCATGGCCAAGGAGGCCGTTGCCTTCATGGAAGCGAACCGGGACAAGCCCTTCTTCCTCAACTACTGGATGTTTAGTGTTCACGCACCCTTCGATGCCAAGAAGGATCTGATTGAAAAATATCGCAAACTCGTCGATCCCGAGGATCCGCAACGAAGCCCGACCTACGCTGCAATGATCGAGAGCATGGATGATGCGGTGGGAACCCTGCTCGACGCCATCGACCGCCTCGGCATTGCGGACAATACCATCGTCATCTTTTTTTCGGACAACGGAGGAAACATGTACAACGAAGTCGATGGCACCACTCCGACGAGCAACGCCCCGCTACGAGGCGGCAAGGCCAACGTCTTCGAAGGTGGAGTCCGTGTGCCGTGCATCGTCGCGTGGCCCGGCCTGGTCACTCCTGAAAGCCGTAGTGATGCCATCATCCAAGGCTGCGATTTTTATCCGACCCTCATCGATGCGCTCGATCTCGAGGCACCGAAGAATCAGCCCTTCGATGGCATCAGCATCGTTCCAGCCCTCAAGGGTGGAGCGCTCGATCGCGAGGCGATCTTCAGCTACTTCCCCCACAATCCCCCGATTCCAGAGTGGCTGCCGCCATCGATCACCGTGTGGCGTGGCGACTGGAAGCTGATCCGCCTTTTCCATGAGGGAGAAGACGGCGGTCACCGCTGGAAACTCTACAATCTCAAGGAGGATCTGAGTGAAAAGAACGATCGGTCCAAGCAGGAACCGGAACGGGTGAAGGAACTCGATCTTCTGATTGAGCGGTTTCTTGCTGACACCAAAGCCGTGACTCCGATCCCCAACCCCGACTTCAAACTTTCCGCCTATCATCCGGAGCGCGAGGGGGTCGGCAAACTCAAGCCAACTTCAAGGCCGAAGCCCGGTGCCAAGAAGAAGCCTGCCGCACCGAAGGCGAAAGCCAAAAAGGATTCCTGATCCGTGCGAACCTGCATTCCAACGATCACGCTGATCCTCGGCCTTTTCTCTCCCGTGATGGCTCAGCCATCGTCAGAACCCGGAGAGCTGCTTTTCATCGAAAACGACAAGATCAAGGTCGGTATCGACCGCAGCAAAGGGGCTTCCATTACCTGGCTTTCGTGGAAAGATTATCCCGGAAACGTGGTGAACATCCATGACCCGGGCCGACTGATCCAGCAGTCCTACTATGCAGGCCGTAGTTTGGATCGTCAGGCAGACGGACAAAGCAAGAGCTGGAGCCCCTGGTCGTGGAATCCGATTCAGGGGGGAGGCGTCGGCTCGTGGGCACGCGTCAGCCGTTTCGAGAAAATCGACGGAGTGACACTCTACGGGGAAACGATCCCGAAGCTCTGGGACATGCCCGATGAGGAGGCCGAGGCGACGATGGAGCAGTGGACAGGATTCGAGCCCAATATGCCCGATGTGGTCGTCGTCCGGAATCGTCTGGTGTCGAAGCGCCAACCCGGCGACCGCTGGGGCCCGGCAAAGCATAGCCCCCAGGAAGTGCCCGCCTGCTACTTCACGCGCAATTTCGATCAGTTCATGGTCTACCTTGGAGGAGGTCAGTGGAAAACTGTCGAACAGAAGGTCGGCCCACCATGGGGAAAAGCACGGCCGCCACTCCGGGCGATGGCTTGCTTCAATGCCGAGGGTCAGGGCATTGCGGTCTTCAGCCCCAGCTCCGGGGAGTCCTGGAACTTCGGTCCCCACGTGGCGACGATGTCTGATGATCCGCAAGGCGGGCCATGCGTCCACATCGCCCCGGTCTCGAGGGTCCATCTCGGACCCCGATCGACTTACGAATACCGCTACTGGCTGATCGTTGGCGACCGGGAATCGATCACCGCCAGGCTCGACTCGCTTTGGGCCCTCTACTCTAAAGAACGTGGAAAACTCACGAATTCCAGTGACCCCTCCGCCAACTGAGCGCGGATTGCCAGCCGCAGCCTGAAAGGATGAATTTCGAAGGTGATCGAGCTTTGTCTGGCCAACCGGCCATCCTGCTGCGAAAGATTTCCCAACGCCGGGGTGGCGGAATTGGTAGACGCACCTGATTTAGGTTCAGGCGGAGCAATCTGTGCAGGTTCGAGTCCTGTCCCCGGTACTTTTCCAGCAAACCATCGAACCATGAACGAGCTCAAGGAACGCCTCGCCGCCATCGGCCTCAGCCCGGAACAAGTCGACCAAGCGATCGAGACCGTTGCCGGATTCGTAAAGGAAAAACTCCCCGAGCAGTATCAACCGATGGTTGATGATATGCTCGAAGGCAAGACCCCTGATCTTTCCCAGATAGCCGGTGGCCTGCTGGGCAAGATGAAGGACCTGTTCTGATTTTCCTGCGGCTCAGAGCTCCAGATTCTTCGTCGCCTTGGCGGAGACTTCCTTGAAGTAATCCGCGTTTTCCGGGAGCCGGATGTCGACGTCGTACGTGGGAATCATTGCTTTCATCCTCGCCGCCCCTTCGGCCGTTTCGAGCAATTGCGGGAAGCACTTTTTCAAGACCTCGAGGACAATGTGCACCGATACGGAGGCACCGGGTGACGCGCCTAACAGCGCCGAGATCGTCTTATCGGCATTGGTGATCACTTCGGTTCCGTAGTGGACGATACCTGCTTCTCCATCCGTCTTCTTGATCGCCTGCACCCGGATGCCGGCGTCAATCAACTTCCAGTCTTTCGCTTCGGCGGCAGGGTAGAAGACATGCATCACTTCCATCCGGTCATTCATGCTCTGAGTCCCCTGTTGAACGAGATATTTTACCAGATCGAGATTGTGGATTCCGATCTTGATCAGCGTGGCGATGTTGTCCGGCTTCACCGAAAGCGGGAGGTCGGTCATGCTTCCCTTCTTATGCAGGAACTTGGTGGTCCATGCTGCGAAGGGGCCAAAAAGGAGAGTCTTCTTGCCGTCCAGAATCCGGGTATCGAGATGAGGCACCGCCATCGTCGGTGCGGCATCGAGCGGCTGACCGTAGACCTTGGCCTGATGTCTTTCGACGATTTTAGGATCTTCGCAGACCAGCCACTGGCCGCCGATCGGGAAGCCACCCAGGCCCTTGGCTTCAGGAATGCCGCTTTTCTGAAGGAGCGGCAAACTTCCGCCGCCAGCACCGACAAAGACGAACTTGGCCGTGTTCGTGCGGGTCTCGCCCGTTGCCAGATCCTTGATCTTCAGACTCCAGCCGCGGCTCGTCTTGGTAAGATCGGTAACGCGATGACCGGTCGCCATTCCGCATCCGTCCTGGCCTTCGAGCCATGCGAGAAGCTTGCGGGAGATGTTGCCGAAGTTGACGTCGGTTCCGGAGTCCATCTTGGTGGCTGCGATCGGCACCTCACCCCGACCTTCCACCAGCAGTGGTGCCCATGATCCGATCGTTTCGCGGTCCGTGGCATATTCCATTTCCGAGAAGAAATGGTGGGCCGCCATTCCCGCGTGGCGGGCTTTGAGGAAATCCACCTGTTCCTGGCCGTGCACAAAGCTGAGATGGGGTACGGGATTGATGAACTCCTTTGGCTTGTCGATCATTCCTTCGGAAACCGCATAACCCCAGAACTGCCGGGATTTTTCGAACTGTTCGAAGATGTTGACCACGTTCGAAACATCGACGCTGCCATCGGGTTCGCGATGAGGCGTGTAGCTGAGTTCGCAGATTCCCGCGTGGCCGGTGCCGGCATTGTTCCAGCCGTTCGAGCTTTCTTCGGCAACGTCGTCGGTGACTTCGTAGACTTGGATTTTCAGCTCGGGGGACAGCCGCTTGAGCAAGGCTCCGAGATTTGAAGACATGATGCCGCTACCGATGAGAACAACATCAGGGTTATCAATATGGCTGGAATAGTTCATGAGAAGTGGTGGGGTCGCGACCCCAATACGGGCGATTGATTTGGGAATGATTTATGGGAACGAAAACAAGATGAGCAACGTCCCTCGGGCAGGTTTCTAATCAGTAGGTAGACTTGGTGAGAAACTCAATAAAACTCAGGGGCGATTCGTGATCATCGAGAATTTTTCACTCGCCTGTTGCCAGACTTCATCACCAACCGGCGTGTATTCTGTCACAGGGAAGGATGCCGCGACGATCGCCCGCCCCTCGGCAAGCGTGGAGATCGTTCCATCCGCCATCATTTGCGCAATGATATTGCCGAGGCCGGTTGCCTCCACCGGGCCGGCCTTGACGGTGACACCGAGGGCATTCGCGGTGAATTGGTTGAGAAGTTCGTTCTGACAACCTCCACCGACAATATGCAGCACCTCCGGAGGCGAGTCCGCGTACTTGATGAGCTTCTTCCAGACCTGAGCATAACGCATCGCAAGCCCCTCGGTAATACAGCGAATGACCTCGCCCGGATTCCTTGGCACATCCTGACCCGTCTCTCGGCAGTAGTCGCAGACTTTCTCGGGCATCTTGCCAGCTTGGGCAAATCGTTCGTCATCGGGATCGATGAACGAGCGGAAAGGTTCGGCCTCGACCCCGATCGCCGCCAAATGCGCGAAAGAGTAGTCCTCGCCCTGGCTCTGCCAATAGCGCCGGGACTCTTGAATCAGCCAGAGGCCACAGATGTTTTTCAGAAAGCGCACCTTGCCGCCGATTCCAATCTCATTGGTAAAGGCATCATCGAAGGACTGATCCGAGATGATCGGCTCGGGCAGCTCCAGCCCCATAAGCGACCAGGTCCCACTGCTGAGGTAGGCCGGAGTCGCCGCTTCACTCGGCACCGCAGCTACGGCACTTGCCGTATCATGACCTGCGACGGTGACCACCTTGAGATCCTTGAATCCCGTCGCCTCGCAAACGGCTTTGCGCAGCGTTCCGAGAATCGTCCCGGGGTCCGAAATCTTACCGAACAAGTGTTTCGGTATTCCAAGTTGCTCGATCAGATCGAAGTCCCAGTCCTTGGTGACCGGGTTGTAGAGTTGTGTGGTGCTGACGAAACTCCGCTCCTGCGACTTTTCGCCCGAAAGCCAGTAAGTAAGAAGGTCCGGGATAAAAAGCATGTCCTGCGCCTCGCCCAGAGCACCGCTCTTCGACTCCACTTCCGAAAGAAGCTGGAAGATCGAGTTGAAGAACATGAATTGGATCCCGGTCTTCTTGTAGATCTCCTCTTTGCCGACCTTGGAGTAGGCGAGATCCATCATCCCCTCTGTCCGCGAATCACGATACTGGAAAGGCAGTCCAAGCATGGCTCCTCCTTTATCCAAAAGCGCGTAGTCCACTCCCCAGGTGTCCACACCCACGCTTACGGCCGCATCGCCGTATTTCTTATATGCCAGCTTCAACCCCTCGAGAATGCTCTGATAGAGGCTGGTGATATTCCAATGCCAGCCGCTGGGAAGCTCCAAAGGCGTGTTCTCAAAACGGTTGAGTTCGTGGAGTTCGATACGCTCGCCATCAAATTCGCCTGCGAGGACACGGCCGCTTCCAGCCCCAAGATCAACGGCAAGGTAGACTCTTTTTTGATTCATAAATGAGTTTCTGTCGGAGAAAGGACCTATTCTGCGATGATCACCTCGCAACCGCAATCGCGAAGCTGGTCAAGAATTCCAACATCCGCCGCAAGGTCCGTGATGACCCGGGAAAAACACCGGGTTTCCCCGAAGAAATACTCGGAGCATTTTCCCAGCTTTCTCGAATCCGCCAGCAGCACCACGTCATCCGCCATATCGACGAGCACCTGCTTGAAACCCGCCTGCTCTTCAAAGGCTTCACTGGCACCGCGTTTGGCATCCAGACCCACGCAGGAAACAAACGCGGTATTGATGTTGAAACGCCGGAGCGCCGAGACGCTGTCGCTCCCCACGAACGTCTGCGTTTTCTGGTGATAGCGTCCACCGGTCGAAATCAGCTCGACATGATCCAAGCGAATCAAGTGGTCGATGACGGCGTAGGCGTTCGTCACCACACGGTAGGACAAATCCGGAAGCGAACGGACCAGCTCGAAGGAGGTCGTACTGCTGTCGAAGGCGTAGGTCCTTCCGGGCTCAATCAAGGAAAGCGCGGCCTTCGCGATCGCCGATTTCTGCTCCACCCGAATCCCCCGACGCTCGGCAAAGGACTGCAACTTCGGCCTGCCGTTCAGACAGGTCGCCCCGCCATGAGTCCGGGTGAGATGATGGCCGTCAGCAAGCAGCTGGAGATCCCGGCGTACAGTCTCATCGGTCACGCTGAATTCCTGAGCGAGGTCGACGGTTCGCAGCGAACCCCTCTCATCGAGGAGGCGTAGGATTTGTTGATGGCGTTCGGAAGCAAGCATGTCGCGTTCAGATGTGGGTTTTTCTGTGTTTTAATTGGTTTTTGCAATATTTTTCTTGGTTTTTCTTCGGATTCGACCCTAAGGAGGCCCCAGCAAAGCAATTTACCAACTTTTATCCCACATCATGTCTTCACGTTACACTGACTACAAATTCGTCAATTCCCTCTGGGATGACACCACCGCCGACGCTCTGAGCCCCGTGGAACGCCTCGTCTACCGATCCAACATCCTCGGCTCCGATCAGCGCATCACCAACACCGGCGGAGGCAACACCTCGTCCAAGATCGAGGAAGCCGACCCCCTCAGTGGCGAGCAGGTCGAAGTCCTGTGGGTCAAGGGTTCCGGCGGCGACCTGCGCACCTCGAAGGTCGAGAACTTCTCCTCGCTCTATCAGGACAAACTGATCGGCCTGCAGAAGATCTACGCCAAGACGACTCCCAACGGCGTCAAGACTCCGATCGAGGACGAAATGGTGCACATGTATCCGCACACCACCTTCAACCTCAACCCCCGCCCTTCCTCGATCGACACGCCGCTGCACAGCTTCATTGGGGCCAAGCACGTCGACCACATGCATCCGATTGCCTTCATCGCACTTGCCGCAACCAAGAACTCGGAGGCCCTGACCAAGGAAATCTATGGCGACGAACTGGCCTACCTTCCCTGGCAGCGCCCCGGCTTCGACCTCGGATTGAAGATGGAGGAAGTCTATAAAACCAACAAGAACGCCAAGGGCATCAACATGGGCCAGCACGGCCTGATCAACTGGGCGGACGACGACAAGGAGTGCTACGAACTGACCCTCGATCTCATCGAAAAGGCCGGCCGCTACATCGAAACCAAGGACCGTGGTGCCGACACCTTCGGTGGTCAGAAATACGGTTCACTCGATGAAGACAGCGCTCGCAAGCTGACCGTCGAACTGCTGCCTTTCCTGCGTGGCCAGGTGTCCCAACAGACCCGCTTCATCGCCACCGTCCACCGGACCGAGCAGGCGCTTGAGTTCATCAATTCGAACGACGCCAAGCGACTGGCCGAAATCGGCACTTCCTGTCCCGATCACTTTCTCCGCACCAAGATCAAGCCGCTCTACGTGGAGTGGGACCCGGCAAGTGGCGACATCGAGTCGCTCAAGGCCGTCGTCACCAGCTCGCTCGAGCAGTACCGCGCCGACTACGCCGAGTATTACGAAGCCTGCAAACACGACAACTCCCCGGCGATGCGCGACCCCAACCCGACCGTGATCCTCATTCCCGGACTCGGCATGATCGCCTTCGGCAAAAACAAGTCCGAGTCCCGCGTCACTGCCGAGTTCTACAACTGCGCGATCGGTGTGATGCGTGGCGCGGAAGCGATCGATGAATACATCGGCCTCCCCCGCCAGGAAGCCTTCGACATCGAGTACTGGCTGCTCGAAGAAGCCAAACTCCAACGCATGCCGAAAGAGAAGGAATTCGCCCGCAAGGTGGTGATCGTCGTCGGTGCCGGCTCCGGGATCGGCAAGGAAACCGCGATCCGCTTCGCGACCGACGGCGCTCATATCGTCTGCGCCGACCTCGACGAAGAGGCCGCCAAAGCAACCGCGAAAGAGATCACCAGCATGTTCGGAAAAGGCATCGGTGTCGCCGGCACGGGAGTCTCCAACTGCGGCATGTCGATCGGCTGCCGCATGGACATCACCGATTCGGAAAGCATCAAGGCCTGCTATGAGGAAGTCGTCTATGCCTACGGAGGCATCGACGTCGTAGCACTCACCGCCGGCATCTTCCTCGCCCCGAGCTCCGACGGCGAATTCTCCACCAAACAGATGGAGCTCGTTTTCAAGATCAACGCCATCGGCCCCTACCTCATCGGCCACACCGCCAAACCAATCTTCGAAGCGCAAGGCAAGCACATGAAAAGCGCGGTCGTGATCACGACTTCGGTGAACGGTGTCGTCTCAAAGAAAGGCTCGGTGGCCTACGACTCCTCGAAAGCCGCCACCAACCACGTCGTCCGCGAGCTCGCCGTCGAACTCGCCCCCTACGCCCGGGTCAATGCCGTCGCACCGGCCACCGTCGTCAAAGGCTCGCTGATGTTTCCACGCGACCGGGTCATGGCGTCCCTGTCCAAATACGACATCGCCTTCTCCGAAAGCGAGGAAACCGACGACCTGCGCCTCAAGCTCGCCGAATACTACGCCCAGCGAACCCTGACAAAATCCCCGATCACCCCCGAGGATCAGGCCGAAGCAATCTTCTTCATGGCCAGCGACAAGGCTTCAAAAACGACCGGCCAGGTGATCAACGTCGACGGAGGACTTTACGAAGCGTTTCTTAGGTGATTTGATCGGAGCCGTAGCCCATGAAATCGCCGCAACCCTCGAGCTCCGTCTCAACCCTCTTCGCCATCGCCCTCGCTTGGTGCCTGCTGATCATTCCTTCTCAAGCGAAGAATCCCCCCAACATCGTTTTCTTTCTGACCGATGATCAAAGTACCAATACTCTCGGGTGCTATGGCAACGAGGTGATCAAGACACCGAACATCGACCGCTTGGCCGAGCAGGGCACACGTTTTGACAATGCCTTCGTCAGCCAGCCGATCTGTTGGGTCAGCCGCACCACCATCCTCACCGGTCTGACCGGTCGGAGCTATGGCACCGAAGGCAACCCCGAACTCGCCCGCCCCGATGCGGTCGAGACGCTCTACTCCGACATCCTCCGTGAGGAGGGCTACCGCACCGGCTTCTTTGGTAAATGGCACGCCAAGATGCCCAAGGGCTGGAAGCGCGAGGATCACTTCGATGAGTTTGAAGCCATCGGACGCGATCCCTTCTTCAAGAAACAACCCGACGGCAGCCTGCGCCACGAAACCGAAGTCATCGTCGATCGCGGCATCGACTTCATCATGAACCAGCCGAAGGGTAAACCCTTCGCCCTGAACCTCTGGTTCAATGCTTGCCACGCCGAAGACAGCGATCGGCGACCTGGCATCGGGCACTTCCCATGGCCAAAAGCCGTCGATGGCATGTACGATGACATCACCATCGATCCTCCCCGCCTCAACGACCCGGCCATCTTCGAGGCGCTGCCGGAATGCTTTCAAACGTCGATCACTCGCGAACGCTACTTCTGGCGATGGAACACGCCGGAAAAATACCAGACCAACATCCGGGCCTACTACCGCATGGTCAGTGGTATCGACGGTGCCATCGGTCGCTTCCTCAAAGCACTCAATGAGGCCGGTCTCACCGACAACACCATCATCGTTTACTCCGCCGACAATGGTTACCTGATGGGCAACCGGGGACTCGCCGGAAAGTGGTCGCACTTCGAGGAATCCACCCGCGTTCCGCTGATCATCACCGATCCCCGCGTTCCCAAAAACCAGCGCGGCCAGGTGAGCGACGCCCCCGTCCTCAACCTCGACTTCCCCGCCACCTTCCTCGACTGGGCCGGGATCAAGCCACCTGAGCGCTATCAGGGCCGCAGCCTTCAGCCGATCGTCAATGGAAAGAAACCTGACGACTGGCGGACCGAGACTTTCCACGAACACTTCGCGGTGCGCAACCGGATCCCCGCCTTCGAAGGCATCCGCAGTGAACGCTTCAAATACGGACGCTACTTCGACCACGACGAAGAATTCCTCCACGACCTCCAGCGGGACCCCGACGAACTCGTCAACCTCGCCAAGGATCCCGAATACTCGAAGGTCCTCAAAGATCTGCGTGCCCGCACCGCTGCGGTGGTCGACGAACTCGGCGGCCCACTCCAGCCCCTCAAGGGAGGATTCAATCCCTCCACCGTTCCCAACCCCGAGTCGACTGCGATGGTCAGCCACAAGGCCGACAAGGATGGTTTTGTTAGAATCTTCAACGGCAAGAACCTCAACGGCTGGACCGGCGATCCAGAATACTGGTCGGTCAAAAATGGTGCCATCACCGGCACCGCCGACGGATCCCTCAAACGCAATCACTTCCTCGCGTGGACCGGCTCAACGATCCGGAACTTCGATCTCCGAGCCAAAGTGAAGATCACAGCAGGCGGCAACAGCGGCATCCAGTACCGCAGCACCCAACGTCCCGAATTCGGACTCGATGTGCTCTCGGGCTACCAATGCGACGTCGTCGCCAACACCCCGAAATACAATGGCATGCTCTACGAAGAACGGGGCCGACGGATTCTTTCCCACGCCGGCGAAAAGGTGATCATCGATCCCGATGGTCAGCCATGGGTGATCGACCAGATGCCGGTCCTCGACCCCGCGCCGGGCAAGTGGCACGACTTCCGCATTCTGGTCCGCGGCAATCACCACCAGCACTGGATCGATGGCAAACCCACCGCCGACCTGATCGATCTCGACGAAAAAGGCCGCTCACTCGATGGTGTCCTCGCCGTCCAGGTTCACGTCGGACCCGCCATGGAAGTCCAATTCAAGGACTTCCGCATCAAACACTTACCCGATGACCTCCCTCTGATTTCCCCTTCGGAAAGTCCGATCCCCGCCACTGCCTACGGCGTGCGCCCGCAGGCGAAACTTCCCAAGGATTGGAAACCCCCGATCTACGGAGAGCAGTAGCCGAAGACGGCCAGATCACGGCCGAGGCCTAGCTCGACACGAAACGTTTCCTTATTCTGTAAGAAAGCGTTTTCGGGCTCGTAATCGCTCTATCTTGAAACTGCCTATCGTACTTTTCAGCCTCCTCCTTCTGCCGCTTCTCAATGCCAAGGAGATTGCCTTGCGGATCGAGGCTTCTGCACCAGGTGACGAACGGGTCAATGTGGTCGGAGGCAATCACGCCATGATCGCCGAGGGCGGACCCGTCGAACTGCGCTTCGTCCCTACCGCCGCCATTGATCCGAAAGCGACAGTCCTTGAATTCGAAGTCTTCTCCCTCGGCGGCTGCAAAAACGTCAGCGCTGAACTCACCTTGGCTTCCGGAGTGAAACGCAAACGCGCCCTCCCGGAAGTCGGACACAGCGAAGCCTGGACGAAATATACGGCACCTCTCGTAGCAAAAGGCGAACCTTCACCCTACTGGAAGAGCCTGGTCCTGAATCTCCCACTTGCCCCGACCGCCACCCTCAACATTCGAAAAGCCCGACTCGTCACGCCAGGCACTGGCAAGTCTCCTTCCACCAACGAAGCTGCCGTCGAAATCCGGAACAAGCTGATTCAGAAGTATCTTGAAACCACTTCCGATGCCCGGATCGATCAAGTCGTGATCGATAGCAACCAGGTCACCGTCACCTTGACCACCGGCGCCGAAACCCAAAACCTCTTCCTCGCTGAACTGCCAATTCACCGCAGCATCGACGACCCCAAACGCTTCGAGTTCATGGCACCACTCAGCGTCAAACCGAACACCACCTCCACCCACTCCTTCCCCCGGACCCGCGATCGACTCGGAAGGGAATACGATCGCCTGACCTCACGCTGGCAGCTGGTCCGAGTCATCGACGGCGAAAGGCTTCCCGTCTCCCACGCGCGCTATGCCGATGAGTTCCCCGCCGCCTATCCCGAGCTTCCCGCCCTGGAACCCAGAACCAAAAAAGGCCTCGGTGGATGGTCCGCAATGCGACAGCCAAGGGGTGATCTCGAAAAACTCGGAATCTCCGCCGTCACCGTCAATATCATCGTCGACAGCCTCATCTCGCTCTCTCCAAGCAAGAACACCGTCCCGTTCAAGTGGCAGGGCCGCACCTTTCACGCCAACCAAAACGCGCTCGCCAACTTCGACAAAACCTTTCTCGAAGCCGCGAAGAATGACGCCCTTGTCAGCGTCGTCCTGCTGATCTCCAACGCCAACAAATCCGGTGTTAGAAACCCTAACAAGAAGCCATCACGCACCGCCGAACTGATCGGCCACCATGACGCCGATCCATCAGGAGTCTACGCCATGCCGGCCATGGACAGCGAAGAAGGCGTCGCAGCTTACGGCGCAGCCCTTCATCTCCTCGCCACCCGCTATTCGCGGCCCGACGGAAAGCATGGCCGCATCCATCACTACATCGTTCACAATGAAGTCGACGCCGGCTGGTCGTGGACGAATTGCGGCGAAAAGCCACTCGCCTACTTCTTCGACCTCTACCATCGCTCGATGCGCCTCGTTGATCTCGTCACCCGCAGCCAAGACCCGAACGCCCGCCCCTTCATTACCCTCACCCATCATTGGGCCGATCCGGGTAACCCGAAGTTCTACGGATCCAAGTACATGCTCCTCGAACTCGCCAAATGGACCAAAGCCGAAGGCGACTTCCCCTGGGCACTCGCCCACCACCCCTATCCCGCCTCCCTCAGGAAACCCCGCACCTGGGAAGACAAGGTCACATTCAGTTTCGACAGCGATCGCATCACCCCCCGGAACATCGAAGTGCTCGACGCCTGGATGAGACGTCCGGACATGCTCGACAAGCACGGTAAGACGCGGCCGGTTCACCTTTCCGAGAACGGATTCAATTCGCCCGACTACTCCGAAAAGTCGCTCACCGACCAAGCCGCCGGCATGGCCTACGCTTGGAAAAAGATCGCTCGGCTTGATACCATCAAAGTGTGGCACTACCACAACTGGATCGACAACCGCCACGAAGGCGGCCTGCGCATCGGTCTGCGAAAGTTCCCCGACGACCCCAACGACCCCCTCGGTGAAAAGCCAATCTTCAAACTCTACCAACAACTCGCCACCGACAAGGAAGACGCCGCCTGCGCGCCTTACCTCCCTGTCGTCGGACGCGCTTCGTGGTCCGAGATTCTCTATTCCGGCCCGATCAAGTAACGAAATCGGTCTCAGTCCCGGATGGCACGCGATTGAGCGATTCTCTCCAATCGTCCTCGTTCTCCTCCTCGAAATATCGAGCCTGAAGGGCCAATCGATTCGAAAACGAGCAGGAGGGACGAAGGACGAGACTCAGTCCCGCTTGCTAAGCCACTTAACCACATCCGGCCATAGCTCCCGCTGAGCGCGCGAACCAACCGCGAGGCCAATGTGTCCAGCGTTCAGTTCGAGGATTTCCTTGTCCTTCGAACCGACCAGATCATTGAATGGCTTGCTTTGGGCACACGGCACCAGATCGTCACGGGTCGCCATGATGTTGAGGACCGGGCAGGTGATGTTCTTGAGATCGATCACGTGCCGGCCCACCGGCAGGGTCCCCTTCACGAGACGGTTTTCCTGATACAAGTACTTCACATACTCGCGGTAGATTTCTCCCGCCACGGGGATGTTGTCGTTGAGCCAGGTCTCCATGGTTAGGAAGTCCTCAAGGTACTTTTCGTTGTCGAGATTCTCCATGAACGCCAGCGGCTTCTGGATGAAGTTGCCGATCGGATTCAGCATCAGGAAGGATCCCTGGAGGAATTCTGCAGGACAGTTGCCAAAGGCATCGACGAAGGAATCGACATCGAAGATCGACTTGTCCGACCACAAGTTCAACAAACCTGTCCGGTCGGTAAAATCGATTCCCGCAGCCAGCAACATCAAATTCTTCACCTTGTCCTGGTGAAGTGAGGTAAACATCGACGAAAGGCCACCTCCCATGCAGTAGCCGAGGATGTTTACTTTCTTGGCACCCGTCCGTGCCTGTACCTGCTCGACCACATTGTAGAGGTAGCCGTTCACATAACTATCGAGGGTAAGATGGCGGTCGGAATGCTTCGGTGCTCCCCAATCAATCAGGTAGGTATCGTAGCCGGCATCAACGAAGTGGGACACCACGCTCTTGTTCGGCATCAGATCAAGAATGTAAGGTCGATTGACCAGCGCGAAGACGAAGATCATCGGCGTCTTGTGCTTCACCGGCTTGTCGGAAATGTAATGAAGCAGCTTTAAACTATCTTCCTCGTAGACGACCTCGGAAGGCGTCGCTCCTTTTTTGACCTTCTTCGCCTTTTCCAGAACCGTCGGCAAGCTCTTGAAGCGCTCGAGGTTCCGGGTGGTTTCGTCCAGGATGGCCTGGTGGGCCGCAGCCCATGGGTTGGCAGTTTGCATCTTCGTGTCTTGGGTTGCGCACCGGATCACCCGGCGCTTGGTTCATTCAGGATTTGGTTCGTTTCGCCCTCTTCTTCGCAGCCTTCTTCGCCGCTTTCTTCGCCGCTTTTCTGGAAACAGGCTTTGTTGCGGGTTTGGCTTTCTTCTCGCTCGTCAATTCCAGACTGGCGATCCGTTCGTCGAGGCGTTCGAACCCGTCGCTGATCCGCCGTTCAAGCCGCTGCATCACCTCCATCAGGCTATCCATGTCTTGGCGCGACGGTTCCTGCACGGCGTTCCTTGCCTGCCCCATCATCTCGCTCATCTGGCGCTGGGCCTGCACCCCTTGCTGTAGCATCTTGCTAAGCTGCCCGGTGAAATCGGGACTCCGCAGATACTCGTCATAGGAGGCCGAGAGCTTTTTGAGGAATGCGTCGCGCATCTTGCGCATCGATTCCGGCGTCGGCACTTCCGCGTTCTCCATGCCGCCAAAATCGGCACCGAAGTCGTTCCAGAATTTGGTGAATTTCTCCGCACTTTCGGTGAAGAGCGTGGTGGGATCAGGAGGGTTCATTGATGTTCCGTTCATGGTTTTGATGGCTTGTTGATTGGTTTAGTTCGGCCGTTCGACGACCATGGCGACGGCCTCACCACCGCCAATGCAGAGGGAAGCCACGCCGTAACGGCCGCCGCGGTCGGCCAAGCCGTTGAGAAGAGTCACCAGCACGCGGGTTCCGCTGGCTCCGATGGGATGGCCGAGGGCCACGCCACCGCCGTAAGGGTTCACCTTTTCCAGCGGGATCGAGAGATCCTTCATTGCGGCCAAAGGCACCAGGGAAAAGGCTTCGTTGATTTCAAACAGGTCGATGTCCTCGACCTTCAAGCCGGCCATCTCAAGCACCCGTGCGACCGCATCGATTGGCGCGAGGGTGAACTGCCCCGGCTTACGCGCCGTTGAACAGTAAGCCACCACCCGCCCTTGCGGCGTGACATTCAGCTCATCCAGCTTCACTTGCGAAATCACGGTCAACGCGGCGGCTCCATCATTGAGGCTCGAGGCATTTCCCGCGGTGGTCAGACCTTCCGGACCAAAGGCCGGACGCAGTTGCCGCAGTTTCTCTTCATCGAAACGCTGCGGCTCCTCGTCGGCTGAGACCGTCACCGGTTTGCGCTTGGTGCCACCTTCCACGGCAATCATCTCCTTGTCGAAGAAGCCACTCGCCTGCGCCGCTTGGGCGCGCTGATAGCTGTTGACCGCGTAGTCATCGAGCTGCTCGCGAGTGAAGCCGCAGTCTGCCGAGCAGGCATCTGTCAGACTACCCATGTGGCAGTCGTCATAAATGTCCCACAGGCCATCGCGGATCAGGCTGTCGACCAGCACGCCATTGCCCAGCCCATAACCCTGACGGGCTTTCGGTAGCAGGTAAGGCGCCTGACTCATGCACTCCGTTCCGCCGGCCACGATCACGGCCGCGTCGCCACACAGGATGGCCTGCGTGGCAAACATCACCGACTTCATGCCGCTGCCGCAGACCTTGTTGATCGTGGTCGCACCGACACTCTCCGCCAATCCTCCGCGGATCGTCACCTGTCGTGCCAGGTTCTGGCCCTGACCGGCGCTGACCACGTTGCCGAAGATCACTTCATCGATCATCTCGGGCGCCACATCCGCCCGTCGAAGGGACTCGCGCAGCACGCTCGCTCCCAGTTCGGCGGCCGACACCTCGGCCAGACCGCCGTTAAAACGTCCGATCGGAGTGCGCACCGCACCCGCCAGATAAACATTTTCCTTCATGGTTTTTTAAGCCTGAGACGGACTGACGATCTCATCGGTCGGGAAGAACCCGACCCATGGTCGTCGCCGCCGCAGGACGGTTCGGGAGGATTCAGGAATGCTTCGAAGTGGCTTTGGCCATATTTGCCTTGGCCATCTCACCCCATGCTTCGAGCATCTTGGCGTTCGATTGTACGACAGCCTTAGTATTTTTGCTCAGCAGCTCGAGTGACTCCTGCCACAATTGCTGTCCTTTCACTTGGGCTTCGCCCGGGGTAGCGATGCTGCCCATTTCGATCGCCTTGTTGAACAGAGCCATGCCATCTCGGGCACCTTCTTCCATCAGGCGGGTCGCCTCATCAGCATTCTTCTGAGCCTGCTCGGTCACTTTTGTGGCAACCTTCTCAAGCTCCTTGCTCCAATCTTCGCTGTCATGTGCCTTCTTGACCGTCTTAAGCCACTTCTCAGCGAACTGTTCCTGAATCTTCATCGCCTCTTTCATCGATTGAAAACAGGTTTCTGCGGCCTTCTCAAAAAGATCGACCGGCTTTTCTTTGTTATTAGTACTCATTGTTTTTCGGGTTGGGGTTAAAATTTGTAGGCTGCGGTAGAGCGTGCTCCTTCATTCAGCGGGGTCGTCCTGGCGTTGCTTGGCCATTTCCTTCTGCATCTCAGCCACCTGCTTGCTCAGGTTCTTGACCACTTCCGCAAGATCATCATCTTGCGCTTTTGGTTCCGCTTGGACCGATTGCATGAACGGAGCCATCCATGCCTTCATCCACTCCTGCGGATCGCTCGATGGCATTTTCTGTTTCCAGTGCGTCTCATACTGCTCACGTGAACGTGCGAAGAGCGCCAGCGCCTGATGAAAATGGGTGTCCATGAACTCGGTCATGACCGTCTCGTTCACCTGCAGCACGGCGTGCAGTAAGCCCTCCGGAAACATCGCCAGCTTACCGATATCCAAATCCAGAATGATCTGGGTGAGGATCCGCGCGGTGATATCCTCGCCGGTCGCGGTTTCGGTCACCTGAATGCGATGCCCTTCGACCACCAGCCGATGAAGCTCATCAAGCGTCACCGCTTTGGACCGCGTCGCGTCGTAGAGGCGACGGTTCGGGTAGCGGCGGATCTCAAGAACGTCCGCGGCTGCGGATGGGAATGGAAGAGGCTCGATCATGAACGGTGTGGTTACGCATACTTATTATGATGCGAGTGCACAAAAATCAAGAGATTTCTGCTTATTACGCAATCTTTATGTTTTTATGCGCATGCACTCTCATTCCTTTGACGACTTCCCTGCCACCAGACCAGATGGCACCCGATTTTCCAGTGAAGTCGGCATTCAAACCGCACACCACTGGCCAACCCTGACCGAAAACCTACCATGAATATTGAAGGAAAAACTGCCCTCGTCACCGGTGCCGCCAGCGGCATCGGACTCGCCGTCGCCAAAGCACTGATCGAAAGAGGAGCCGCAGGCCTGGTCCTTGTCGACCTCGCCGATGAGGTGAAAGCTGTCGCTGCGGACCTCGCCACTTCCACCTGCAAGACGATTGCGGCCGTCGGCGACACCACCGATGAGGCTTTCCGCAGGGACACCCTCAAGCGCGCCAAAGAGGAAGTCGGCCTCGTCCGGATCTGCGTGCCCTGCGCCGGCATCACTCGCGACCGGATGGTGGTGAAAGTCGACAAGGAAAGCGGTGAAGCCCAAGTCTACCCGCTCGCTGACTTCCGACTGGTGCTTGAGGTAAATCTCACCGCCCCCGTCTTCTGGGCAGCCGAAGTGATGGCCGGTATCGCCGAGGACCGCTTCGCCCGAGGGATGAAACGCTGGACTCCCGATCAGGAGATCGAAGGCACCACCGTCTTCATTGGCTCGATTTCCTCCGGCGGAAACGTCGGCCAGGTCTCCTACTCCTCGACCAAGGCCGGCCTTGTGGCCGCCGCATCGACGCTGACCAAGGAAGGGATGTTCCACGGCTATCGCGCCACGGTCATTCATCCCGGCTTCACCAACACTCCGATGGTTCAGGCAATGGGCCAGGACCTCATCGACAAGGTCGTCATTCCCCACACTCAGTTGAAGCGCCTCATCGAACCCGCCGAAATCGCCCGCACCATCTGCTTCATGATTGAGAACCCCATCGTCAGCGGACCGATCTGGGCCGACGCCGGTTGGCATCCACTGCCTTGAGGTGGATCGCTCTCTTTTCGGAGAGCCAGCTCACTTTCATTACCACACTTGGGCGCCGAATCTCCCGTTTGACGGGGACAAAGATTCGGCGCCTGATGCGTTACTCCCCAAGGCCGGTTTTCTGAACCTCACTGAATCTCAACTTCAGCGAGTCCGACAGGGTTATCGGTGATGATCCCATCGACACCCAGCTTCGCATAGTGTGCCATTCGCTGCGGGTCATTGATCGTCCAGACGTAGTATTGGATCCCCTGCGCTCTGAACGCCTCGACAAAGGCTTTGTCGACAAAGCCCCGACCTTTTGCCGTGACTCCGTCGATCCTTGCGGCCACCAATTTCTTGGCAAGGGCGTCCGCGCTGGGCGGGCCGCCAAACCACCCCGCCCTCTTGAGTTTCGTCACCAGATGAAATGAAACGTCCGTCTGCAGATGCGACGAGAGATAGGATAGCGCCTCAAAACTGGAGCTCTGGACGCGGATTGGAAACATCCATGACCCTGTATCGAGCAACTTGATCAACGCTTTCAGCGAATCGTTGGACGTTGACTTGAGATCCAATAGAATTGCCTTCTCGCGAGGAACCTCGCGAAGGGCCTCAGCCAGAGTGGGGACATGGAAGCCGGACACCAACGATTGAAGACCCGCATAGGTCAGGCCGCTGAGGTCCACACCGCCGATTTTGGAATCATGATACAGAACCAGCTCACCGTCTTTCAGGAAATGCACATCGACCTCAACCATGTCGACATCGACTTTCCAGGCAGAACGAATGGCCCCGAGGGTGTTTTCCGGATGCTCGGAAGCGAGCCCACGGTGGGCAATGCACTCGACCCCAAAAGCGGACCCTGCCATCAGCAGGAAGATGATTAAGCGAACGCTGCCAGGTGACTTCATGGGAACTCCTTCAAAATCGTTGTGAGCCCATCGCAGCGATTTCAGAGCGAGCAAAGCAGATCGCGCCTCCCTCGGCAATCTTGCAAAGCCACGCAAGCGATTGGCCCCATCGAAGATTCCGAACCACGGGTATCAGCAGGACCTTTCGATGCAACAAAGCTGCGTTCAGGGTGGTATCCATGAGCGGGGCCAAGGTGCGTTCTCCTGAATCCCTTTCAGACCGCCCCGAAACCACCCAAAAAATCACTATGCCGTCGCGCATCCTATCCTTTTCGGCGCTTGCGCCCCTGATCATCACCGCGCTCACCCTTGCCCCCTGCTATGCCGCGGGACCTCAAGAGCGGATGAGCATGCCCGACTTCACCAAGGGCGACTCGATCCCCAACAAGGCGAAACATGATTGGACGCTCGGTGCCACGGGAACCCGAGGCTGGATGTTCAGCGACAAGCTTGAAACCACCGATGCCCGGCAAATCGCGATCACCAAGGTCGACAAAGGCTCACCCAGCGAAGGCATTCTGGAGCCTGGCGATGTGGTCCTTGGCGTTGGGGGCAAACCTTTCTCATTCGATCCGCGCACGGAAATGGGCGAGGCGCTTACCAAGGCCGAGTCGGAGGCAGGCGGCGGAAAGCTTTCATTGATCCGCTGGCGAGATGGCAAGCGCGAGAATGTCGTTGTGAATCTTCCGGTGCTGGGCAGCTACAGCGCCACCGCGCCCTATGACTGCCCGAAATCCAAGCGTATTCTCGAACAGGGATGTGAAGCCCTCGCAAAGCGACTTGCCGAACCCGGCTACAAGCAGAATCCCATCACCCGCTCGCTCAATGCCCTCGCCCTGCTTGCCAGCGGTGATCCGTCCTACCTTCCGCCCGTCAAGCGGGAAGCTCAGTGGGCTGCGGACTTCTCGGCCGAGAGCTTCCAGACTTGGTACTATGGTTATACGATCATGCTCCTCGCCGAGTATGTGATGGCGACCGGCGACGATTCGGTGATGCCCGGACTGCGACGGCTCGCCCTGGAAGCTTCCGAGGGGCAAAGCATGGTGGGCTCGTGGGGCCACCGCTTTGCCGGCCCCGACGACCGGCTGATCGGCTACGGCATGATGAACGCTCCGGGGATTCCTCTCACGATCTCGCTGGTGATGGCCCGGGCCGCAGGTGTCAAGGATCCGGAAATCTCGCTGGCCATCGAACGCAGCGCGAGGTTGCTGCGCTTCTACATCGGAAAGGGCGCGATCCCCTACGGTGATCACCACCCCTGGATTCAAACTCACGAAGACAACGGCAAGTGCGGGATGGCCGCCGTGCTCTTCAATCTTCTCGGGGAACGGGAGGGCGCGGAGTTCTTTTCCCGCATGAGCCTCGCCTCGCATGGCTCGGAACGGGATACCGGGCATACGGGAAACTTCTTCAACCTTCTCTGGGCGATGCCGGGGCTGGCCCAATCCGGCCCCCAGGCCAGTGGCGCATGGATGGCCGAATTTGGTGCCAGCTACTTCGATTTCGCCCGCCGCTGGGATGGCACCTTCCTTCATCAGGGACCTCCGCAAACGAAGAACGACAGCTATCCGAACTGGGACAGCAGCGGCGGCTATCTCCTCGCTTATGCCCTTCCGCTTCGGAATCTCTGGCTTACCGGCAAACGACCGAGCGAAGCGGCCCAGCTCGATGCCGATGAGGCACAGGCCGTCGTCAATGCCGGGCGCGGCTGGTCGAACAAGAATCGCAACGGTGCCTACGACCAACTGAGCGGCGAGATCCTCTTCGAGAGCCTCGCCAGCTGGTCACCGGTCGTTCGGGAACGCGCCGCGATGGCCATCGCACGCCGGAAGAACCCGCCGGTCGATGCCTTGATCGAGCTCCTTGATTCGCCCGATGTCGAGGCCCGCTACGGCGCGTGCCAGACGCTCGCTTTGGTCACCCCCCCGGTGACGGCGGCGATTCCTGTTCTACGAAAGAATCTGAAGCACGAGGACCTCTGGCTGCGCGTCAAAGCGGCCGAAGCCCTCGCCTCGATGGGCAAAGCCGCGATGCCGGCCTTGCCTGAAATTCTCGAAATGCTGGCGAAGGGGCCTTCAGAAGAAGATCCACGGGCGATGGAGCAGCGCTACCTTTGCTTTGCGGTCTTCGGAAAAATGCTGAAGGGATCCGTCGAAGGCGTCGATCGTGACAAACTTCGCGAGGCCGTCGCCGCCGGGCTTCAGAACCAGGACGGTCGCGCTCGAGGATCGGTCGGTGAAATCTATAAGAAGCTCAGCTACGAGGAAATCGAAGCTCTGCTTCCCGCCATTTACGAAGCCATCGTGACCCCCGCCCCGAGCGGCATCATGTTTGCCAGCAGCGTCCGCCTCGCCGGCATCGAACTACTGGCCAAGCACCGCATCGCTGAAGGCATGCCGCTCTGTATCGAGGTCATGGACATCGACAAGTGGGGCAAAGGTGGACGCATCCCCCGCTGCTTGAAGGCACTCGCCAAGTACGGAGCCGCCGCCAAGCCGATGCTTCCCGAACTCCATCAACTTCAAAAAGATCTGCTCGCCCACCGTGAGGCAAAAAACCTGAAGTCCTCCATCGAACAGCTTCAGCTGCTCATCAGCGACATCGAAAGCGCCACCGACAGCGTGGAACTCCGTCATCTCCAAAACCAATGAACGCAAAACATCCTCGATTCCTCCTCCCGATTCTGGCCCTGACGATTTCATGGCCAGCTCTGGTCGAGGCCAAACCGGTCCCCGCCGACGGCAAGCTCAAGATCTTCATCCTCGCCGGCCAATCAAACATGGTTGGCTTCGGGCAGGTCAAAGGCACTCCGGGCACGATGGAATACTATCTTGAAGAGAAGCCGGAGGACTACGGGCAGCTCGTCGACAAGGAAGGTGATCCCATCGTTCGCGACGACGTCTGGATCGTGAATCTTTCCAAAGGCGAGCAGAAAGGCTGGCTGACCACCGGCTTCGGAGCGAGCGATGGCCATATCGGGCCCGAGTATGGGTTCGGCTTCGAAGTTGGCGACCACTACGAGGACCCCGTGTTGCTGATCAAATGTGCCTGGGGCGGAAGATCCCTCTACAACGACTTCCTCTCACCAAGCTCGGCCGACTATCCCACGCCAGCGAAGGACGGCGACAAGGGTTTTCACTACTCGGAGATTCTCAGGCATGTTCGCGAGGTCACCGGCAACCTGAAGAAATATTTCCCGGACTACGCCGGAAACGGCTACGAGATCGTCGGCTTCGGCTGGCATCAGGGTTGGAACGACCGCATCAATCAGGACGCGGTCGACGCCTACGAAGACAACATGGTTCGCTTCGTGAAGGACATTCGCAAGGACCTCGGCATCGAGAACCTTCCCTTTGTCATCGCCAATACGGGCATCGGCGGCTGGGACATCCCGGCACGCTACAAAGCCAAGACCGAAAAGCACATGGAAGCTCAGCTGGCACTGGCGGACGCGGAAAAACATCCCGAGTTCAAAGGCAATGTCGCAGGCGTGGAAACCCGCGACTTCCAACGCTCACTTGAAGAGTCGCCCTCAAAGCAGGGCTTCCACTGGATGCGGAATTGGGAAACCTACTACCTGATCGGAGATGGCATGGCAGAGGCTCTCCTCGAACTGGAGCCCGAGAACCCCTGAGCACCCGGTCCTCTAACAGGATCTCAGCCCGCGACCTTCGCGAGCATTTCCTTGAGCGCCTTCGCGGACGCCTTGAGGGCCTGCTCCTCCTTCGGCCAAAGCTTGAGTTCAATGTGCTTCTCGGCACCACCACGACCCACGACCGTCGGCACACTGAGACAAACATTCTTGAGGCCATAGCAGCCATTTTGAAGTGAGGACACCGGCAACAGTTGCTTGCGATCCAAGGCGATGGCGTGCACCACTTCGGCAATCGTCGCTCCGACAGCCCAGCCAGCACCACCCTTGCGGCTGATCACTTCCGCACCGCTCTTCTTGGTGCGTTCGAAAATCTGACGCTGGTAATTGGCATCGCAGCCGGGGACTTCCGCAAGAGGAAGGCCGCCGACAGCTGCAGAGGACCAAACCGGCAGCATGGAATCGCCATGCTCACCCAGAATCAAGGCACGCACCTGGGTCGGAGCAAGATCCAGATCGTTCGCGATGAGCGAACGGAAACGCGCGGTGTCGAGCATCGTTCCAAGACCGATGACCTGACTTGATGGCAGACCGAGGAAACTCACGGCGAGATGCGTCAGGATATCAACCGGATTGGAGACCACGAAAACGATCGCGTCCTTCTTCATCCCGGCCTTCTTCACATCACTGATGATCTGGGAAAAGAGACCGACGTTGCGGTTCACCAGGTCGAGACGGCTTTCGTCCGGCTTTCGTCTCAGACCCGCCGTGATGACGAAGATGTCGGAGTCCTTGGCCCGGGCGTAGTCGCCCGAATAAATCCGTTGATCCGCCAGCGACGCCGCTCCGTGCAGCAGATCGAGCGCTTCGCCGTCGGCGAGGTCCTTGTTGGCATCGAGAATCTGAATTTCGGAAACGATTCCCGCGCACTGCAGGCAGAAAGCGGCGTTCGATCCGACGCGGCCTCCGCCGCCGATGATGGTGACTTTCATGGTCGTTTCAGAGTTTCAGTTGCTTGAGCACTTCCGCCGTCACCGCATCCACCACGGCTTCGGCCTCGCTGTTGCGCGCAGCGCCAGACGGTTGGGAAGCGCCACCCTTGGGCACCTGGCAGACGACTCCCGGCTGGAAATCCGAGTTGTCGCAGAGCTCGCATTCCTTCCATCCTTCACGCTTGTCCTGCATCCCCAGAACACCACGAAGTTTGATCAATTCCTTGGCCTGGCCACCGGTGATGGTGAGAAGGTCGGTGCCCTTCAACTGGGTCGCGAGCAGCACCGTCTTGCAGTAGGCATCGGTGTTCTCCATTTTCCAGTAGGCGTCCTCGATGTCCTTGCCCCAGGTAATGACACCATGGTTGAGCATCAGCACGGACATGTGATCAACGGCGGCATCGCCGACGACCTTCGCGTTTTCTGGAGTACCAGGAGTCTGGTACTGAGCCATGCCGATCTGGCCGAGAAAGACTTCGGCTTCCGGAATCATGCAGGTCGGCGGTTGGACACCCGCGACGGCGAATGCCGTCGCGTTCGGTGGGTGAGCGTGACAGCAGGCCTTGGCCTTTGGCTGACGCTTCATGATCGCGAGGTGGGTCATGCACTCGCTGGTCCGCTTGAACTTGCCGGCAAGTTGTACGCCCTCCATATCGACCAGACACATCTGCTCCGGCTTCATGAAGCCCTTCGAAATCAGGGTCGGGGTGCAAAGCACCAAATTGTCGCCTACGCGGACGGTCAGGTTGCCGCCGTTTCCGTCGGTATAATCCTTCGCCCACATCCGGCGGCCCATGTCACACATCCGCTCCTTGATCAGTTCGATCTCGGGGGAATGGAAGAAAGCCTGGATCTCAGCGGGAGTCTTGGCATCGGAGCCGGGCTTCCAGTGAAATTCGTAGTCGGGAATGATCGGTTCGCCGAAAGACTGAGGCGCCGCACTTGCTGACAGATCAGCGGAGTAGCCTCCCTTGAGGAGATCCTTGGCTGAAGGTGTTAGAAGGGCTCCCTTGGGGATCGCTTCCGCGCCCTTTCCCTGCTTGAGCAGGGCTTCCACATCTTTACCGGTGAATACTTTCTTCATGAGTTTGAAAAGTGTCAGCCCTTGTAAGGCTGATAGTTGATTTGGTCGAAAAGTGCGACGGTGATGGCGTCGATCGGGGTGGGCTCATCAAAGGGCGCGGTCGCTTCCGCACCTTCAACAAAGCCCACGATGTCATGGGTGCCTGCTCCAAGCCGGTCGTAAACGACCACCGACGATCCCTTGCCGAGGCGCGGCGGCTTGTTGCAGCAGGTATTGAGATCACGGGCATCCACAGGACTCACCATCAACCAACGCGCCGCTTTGAAAGCGGGGTCCTGCCGGCTCATGGTGATCTTTCCGATGACTTGCCCGATTCTCATTAGTCGTCGATCGCCCCTTGGACGAAGTTTCTGATGGGTGAGTGCTCGTCGTGAACGATGTGCCGCGCGCCGATCCCGTCCGTGCTGACGAAGACCCGCTGATGCATCCCTGCTCCGAAGAGGTCGATCGCCACGAAAGGCGGCTCGTCCGAGGCCTTTCCGTTCTGATCTTCTCTCTGGCATAACAACATCGTATGTCCTTTTAAGCTTGGATGAGCGCAGGTCGCGACTGCCTTTCCCACGACTCGGCACAGCAACATGATTTCAGACGATTCGGAGGTTCTCGACCATCACACAGCGGCGAATCCGCGTGAAAGTCTTTGGTGTGGTGATTCCCTCACCCGTTGTCGTGGCGATGGAGTAGCTGAGGTAACCCTCTCCACCCAGACCGAGCCCGGTCACGCAGGCACCGTTCTTGACGAAGAGCGTGGTATCCATCTCACGGCCCATGTGGGTCATGTGGGCGACGTTGGTGGAGTGAATGATCGCCGAGTGGCGATAGCCGTGTTCGGCCTGCTTGGCCAGTTCCACGCCGGTTTCGAAATCGGGCACCGAGACGATCGGCATCATCGGCATCATTTGCTCTTCCTGGACGAAAGGATGATCCGCATCGGTCTCCGCGAAAAGAAGCTCACAGCCGGCTGGAATTGAAGCCCCGGCGTGTTGGGCAAGCACGGCGGCGTCGGCCCCGATGAGGTCGCGGTTCACGGCGGCATGAGAACATCCGCCATCGTCCTCCTTGTAGGTAAACGCGGCGGCGGTCAGTTGCTCGAGCTGACCGGCATTCAGGCGTCCCGCACCGGCACGCTCCATTTCGGTCATGAACTGGTCGTAGACCGAGCTGACGACGAAGACGACTTTCTCGCCGATGCAGAGGAGGTTGTTGTCAAAGGCACCCCCTTCGATGATGGCACGGGCGGCTTTGGCCAGATCAGCCGTCTCATCGATTACGACGACGGGATTGCCCGGACCGGCGCAGATCGCGCGTTTCCCCGACTTCATCGCGGCTTTCACCACGGCTGGACCACCGGTGATCGCCAAGATAGCGACCTGCTCGTTGCCGCAGATTTGATTGAAGGATTCGATCGAAGGCTCTTCGATGGTGCAGATCAGGTTCTCGATACCGAGCTCACGTTTGATCGCGCGGTTGTATTCCCTGACCGCCATGGCCGCACTCTTGGCACCGCCGGGATGGGGATTGAAAAGCACCGAGTTGCCGGCAGCGACCATGTTGATCACGTTGCCAGTCAGCGTCGGAACCGAGTGAGTCACCGGCAGGATCGCGCCGACCACACCGTAGGGAGCATACTCTTCGAGCGTGATGCCGAAGTCGCCGCTCATCGCATCGGGACGGAGCCATTCGACTCCGGGCACCCGGTCCATGATGTCGAGCTTGGCAATCTTGTGATCGAGGCGGCCGATCTTCGTCTCTTCGAGTTCGAACTTGCCCCAGGCTTCCTTGTTGGCGGCGCAGAGACCCTTGACGATCTCGATCGCCCGGCGTCTTCCGTCGACACCGAGTGCCTTGAGTTGATGAAAGGCGAGATCCGCGGCTTCCGCCGCCTTGTCCACACAACCGAACACACCCTCCTTGCCCACGCCCATTCCATTGCAGGAACAACCGCAGTTCTTCTTTTCCGCCACTGGAGCTGCCGCCGGGGTCGCAGCGACCGCGCCTGTCTTGCTCAGTTCCGCCAGAACTTTTTCCACCACCCCCTTCAGGGCTGCTTGGTCGAGTGTACTCATTGCTTTATATCAACTGCCTTAACCGTGAATCCGTTTCCCGAGGATATCCACACTGTCGACGATCGCCACCACGGCGGCGTCGACGGGGATGGTCTTCATGCCTTTCGCTTGTCGTGCCGAACTGCCTTGGGCGAACATCACCAGATCACCTTCTCCGGCACCAACCGTATCAACAGCAACAATGGTGTTGCTGCCGTTGCGGAACTTCGCCGGATTGGCCTCATCCACCAGTTGGGGACGGAGCACCAGGAGCTTCTGCCCCACCATGCTCTCGTCCTTCTTGGTGGCCACGACCTGACCTATGACTTCTGCCAAAAACATCTCGGTGAGCGTTCAGACCGAATTACTTCTTCGCGCGGGCTGCGGTTTTTGTATTCGATGGAATCACCGAGTCGATGGCGTCGTCCGGACGGGCGATCACGTGTGCGCTGACGACGTCACCCAACTGGGAGGCGGCTTCAGCGGCGGCGTCGATGCCGGCTTTCACTGCGGCGACGTCACCGACGATGACCGCGTTGCACAGCGCGCTGCCGACGTTCTTCATCGGTCCTGCGAGTTGCACGTTCGCCGATTTGAGGGCGGCATCGATGCCCGCCACGAGACAGCAGAGTCCGCGTGTTTCGAGTAGTCCAATTGCTTGTTTTGCCATGGTTCTGTTTGGTTGTGAGTTTGAATTAATTGAGAGATGAAATCTTGCGAGTTACTTCGCGCGCCAGCACGAGTTCCTCGTTGGCGGGAATCACGAAAACCTTCACCGCCGAATCCGCCGTGCTGATCTCCATTTCCTCGCCCTTGCAGGCGGCATTCTTTTCGGAATCGATTTTCAATCCGAAGCCTTCGAGGCCTTCGCACACCGCCGCGCGCAGCTCCGCTCCATTTTCGCCGATGCCGGCGGTGAAGACCAAGCCGTCCAGCCCGCCGAGATCGAAAAGGAAGGACGAGGCCCAACGACGGGTTTCGTGGATGAGCATGTCGATCGCCAGTTGGGCGTTCACATTGCCACTTCCTGCAGCGTCTTCGATATCCCTGAGATCATTGCTGACACCGGAAACACCGAGTAGTCCGCTTTCCTTGGTGAGCTGGCGTTCGATTTCAGGAAGATCCAGGCCCAGTGCTTTCGCCGCATAGGGGATCGCTCCCGAGTCGAGATCGCCGACCCGATTGTTTTGCGGGAGACCGCTCTGAGGCGAAAATCCCATGCTGGTTCCGATCGCGACTCCATTGCGGATGCCGGTTACCGAACTACTACCACCCAAGTGGCAGGAAATGACCCGCAGCGGCTTCTCGACCGCCGATGGACCATTTTGGTAAAGAGCGCGAACCACTTCCGCCACGTCATCGCGACCTAGTAGTTCCGCAGAACGCTCCGCCACGAACTTGTGGCTGGCTCCGTGGAAACCGTAACGGCGGATTCCCGCGTCGAACCAACTCTGTGGCACGGCGTAGCGGAAAGCCTTCTCAGGCATCCATTGATAGAAGGCCGTCTCGAAAAGTGCGACCAGTCGTGCGTCAGGCAAAATCCGCGCGAATTGCCGGATCCCTGCCGCATAGGGCGGATTGTGGGCGGGCGCCACTTCGGCAAACCCATCGAGCGCCGCCAGCGCTTGCTCGTCCGCCTCCACACAGCCACTCAGGTTCCGCCCGAGCACCGTCTTGAAGCCCACCGCATCGATCTCGCCGCGCGACCCGACGGCACCCGATTCCTCGAGTTCCTTCAAGGCGGCTTCAATCACGACTCCGTGGTCCTCAACCCGTTCGAATCCACCTTTCGCAAGCACACGACCTTCACCCGCCGCCATGTCATACAGGCGGTACTTGAAGGAGGTGGAGCCGAGATTGGCGATGAGAACGAGCATGGCGCGGATCTTTCGAAACGATCAGAGTTCGACCAGACCTTCGAGGTCGTCGTGAGGGCGCGGGATGACGTGCACCGCCTTGACTTCACCGACTTGTGAAGCAGCGTCGGCAGCGGCGTCGATGCCGGCCTTCAATGCAGCCACGTCACCAGCGAAGAAACCGGTCACCATTCCGGAGCCGATCTTCGACCAGCCGACCATTGTGATATCTGCAGCCTTGAGAGCCGCGTCGGAAGCTTCGATCAAGGCGACCAGGCCTTTGACCTCAATGATTCCAAGTGCTTGTTTTGCCATGGTATTAGTTAGTTGTAAGTTAATGGATTCGGGCTTCAGGCGAGGCCGAACTGCTTGAGCAATTCGCTGTGCGGGCGGGCAATCACGTGCGCGCTGAGCAATTCGCCAACGCGACTTGCAGCTTCCGCACCTGCATCGACAGCCGCTTTGACGCTTCCGACATCACCCTGCACGAGGATGGTGAGGAATCCGCCTCCACTCTGTATTTGCTTCACCAGATCCACGTCGGCGGCTTTGGACATCGCATCAGCGGCCTCCACATTGCCTACGTAGCCTTTCGTTTCAATCAGTCCAAGGGCTTGGCTCATCTTCTTGTTTTGTTATTGGATTGTCGTTGTTTGCTTACTTGATCAGTTCGCAGAAAGTGTCGGACTTCAGTCCGCAGGCATTGCCCTCATCGGTGTCGATGTGCACTTCCAGCTTAAAACTCTTGTCCACGCGGACCAGGATGCCATCAAAAGTCACCGGGCAAACGCCGTGGACCTTCATCTTCATCATGTCCATGTGCTTCACGCCGTAGTAGGCGGCATCGTCAGGATGCATGTGCACGTGGGGCATCGCCCGGATCACGCCATTGGGCATTTCGTGAAAACCATTCGGACCCATCAGCATCGCACCCGGCGTGCCTTGGATGTCACCCGACGCCTTGACCGGAATATCGAAGCCAAGGGAAATCGCATCCGTGAAAGCCAGTTCGACCTGATCAAAATCCCGCGAAGGACCGAGGATCCGGAGATTGGAAATCACCCGACTGCGGGGACCCACCAACGTCACGGTCTCCTTGGCCGCATACTGGCCGTCCATGTAGAGCGACTTCATCGGCGTCAGCGTGTGGCCTTTCCCAAACAGCTTCTCAACCGTCGCCTGTGACAAGTGACAGTGGCGGGCACTGACGTTCACGACCAAAGGATTCGGCGCCGAAGCGGCTGTCGGAAGCGGAATACCCATCGACTGATACACCTGCTCTCGGACAAGGTGTTCGACCACGGCTCGGGGAATATTGGGTTTTGTCATCAAATTCGCTGAGAACGGGTCGGTTTTGCTTGGTTTTGGTTGGGAAGTCAATTATTTTTAGAAAAATCCCAGAAACTCCCAAGTCGCAATGCTGCCACCTGAACGTCAAACTGTCATTCTCGAGCGCCTCGCCGATCACGGATCTGTCCGAACCATCGAGCTCGCTGCCGCCCTCGAAGTGACCGACGAGACGATCCGCAAGGACCTTGAGGCCCTCGAATTGCGCGGTGAACTCCAGCGCATCCACGGCGGCGCCGTCAAACCCGATCGAACCCGCACGGAACTCACCCTCACCGAGCGGCAGATGGTCAATCGCGAGGCCAAGCGCGCCATCGCCCGCGCCGCTGCGGCGCGCATCCAGCCCAACGACACCATTTTCATCGACGCCTCCTCCACCGCCCTGACTCTGACAGAATTCCTGCCGGACTTTCCCATCACCATTCTCACCAACGCCCACAATGTCGTCACCGCTCTGGCTGGCCGTGAAGGTGATATCTTTTGTACCGGGGGCCTCTACGAACAACGATCACGCTCCTACATCGGCCTCTCCGCCGAGTTCGCCCTGCGCAAGCACAACATCCACCGCATGTTCTTCTCGGGCAGTGCCGTCGACCTCGACAGGGGTGTCTCCGAAACCAACTCCCGTCAGGCGGCATTCAAGGAACGCGTCATCGCCTGCTCGGAAGAAGTCTGCCTCCTCGCGGATTCCAGCAAACTCGGCCTCAAGGCCTCCTTCTTTTTCGCCCAGTCCCGTGAGATCAACACCTTGATTACCAATGAAGATGCGGATCCCCAGTTCATCCGGGTCGTTCGGGAACTGAACATCGAAGTCGTCCAGGCACCTCCCCTCTAACAACGCAGCCCGCCATTCCCAGTTCATGGATGAAAGCATCGGATTGGTACGAGCTGCACGCTTGTTCCCGTCTGGGAGAAAGGACAGACTCTCCGACATGACTCCACGCGTCGCGACTGCCACGCCGCGATTGCTTGCGGCCAGCCTGCTCTTGCTGCTGGCGCAATCGCTGATCGCTGAGACTTCGATCGCTCAACGCTTTTCCCAATATTTCCGCGACCTCGAAGAGCAGGTTGCCGAAATCGACCGCGAGCTGCTCACGCTGCCCGACATCCCTCAGGACGATTCCGGAGGCATGGAAGCCTACGCCCGCCACTACGCCTCCATCGATCAGACCCATGATCTGGAGATCGATTCAGCCATCCGCTTTACTTGGGAAGAATCCGCTCCTGTCGATCTCGTCGCCTTGATTCCCGCACGAAAATTCACACCGCAGGGCCTCGCTCCTGAGTATGGCTTTCCCGACAACTACAACATCTCGCTGATCGACTCCTCCGGGAAAGTCATTGCCACAATCGCTGAAGAACGCGGCACGCTCTCGTCATCGCTCAACCGGGGCTTCCCGTTTGTGCACCGGCTTGAAAAGCCGATGGAAGCTCATGGAGTGGAGTTGCGCATCACCCGTCTCCGCCCACCACAACCTGGCGGTCCCCCGATCCACTTCTTTGCGATTTCGGAGCTCTTCTGCTTTTCCGGAGAAAGGAACCTCATCCCGGGTGCCGAGATCTCTTTCAACTACGATGAAACCACGAATTCAACGCCCTATTGGAATCCAAGTTTCATTTCCGATGAACTCACTCCGCTCGGCCTCCCGGAGCAACCCCTTTCTAACGGCGAGACATGGAAAAGAATCGGCTGGATCACCAACGGAAAGCCCACTGAGAATTTCAATGAATGGATCACCGTCGACCTGGAATCCCCGCAAATTGTCGACGGCCTGCGCCTCTTTCCCGCCAAAAGACCATCGCTGGTGACCGTCCCTGGATTTGGAATTCCCCAGCGCTATTGGATCGAAGTCTCCCAAACCGGGGCTCGCGACTCTTACTCCGTGGTGGTCGAGCCCACCGTCCTCGACCTTCCCAATCCCGGAGACAATCCCATCACCGTCCGTTTCCCTCCTGTGAGAGCCCGCTTCGTGCGCATGCGGGCCGAGAAGCTCTGGAAACCCTTCCAGCACTACCCCGCGTTCATGGCTTCCAGTGAAATCCAAGTCCTCCGTGGAGAAGAGAATCTCGCCCTCGGCAAGCCCCTCAGGGTCTCCGAAAACAAGACCCCTTTTGCTGCCCACGGGGAACACTTCTGGAGTGCCGAAAGCCTCACGGACGGCTATGGGCCCAAAGGAAAGCTTCTCACGAGAAAGGCCTGGCTGGACCTTCTCGACCAGCGCAAGCAGCTGGAGATTCGCCGTCGTGATACTTTGGCCGAGCTGGAAAACATCGAGCGTCGTTGGAGTGTCGGCACTTCGATCGGGCTCGCCGTCCTTGGAGTGGGCGGCCTGCTGGCCGTGGTGTTCCTACCCATCCGCTTCCGGCTGCGCGAGCGCCGGAAAATCCGCACCATCCGGGACCGGATCGCCAGCGACCTCCACGACGATGTCGGTAGTAATTTGGGAAGCATCCAGCTGCTTTCAGGAACCGCCCGATCAAAGCCAAGGAATGACGAGGAACTCCGCTTGATTGATCAGATCGCGGCAGAAACCGTCACTTCGGTCCGGGACATCGTCTGGCTACTCCGCCCAAAGCCTGGGGACCGCGTCTCCACCATCGCCCATCTCAGGGAAAGCGCTTCCTTCCTCCTCGATTCGATCGAGTGGAATTTCGAGAGCACCCTGGAGGACTTTGCCGTCGGCGATGAAGGAGGCAGAGACCTCGTGCTCTTCTTTCGCGAAGCACTCCACAATCTCATCCGCCACTCCGGAGCCACCCGCGCCGAGATCAGCATTGACCGCATCGGTAATGAACTCTGCCTGCATATCGAAGACAACGGCTGCGGCATCCCAAAAGACCGCCTCCACCAAGAAGGCACCCTGCGTGCCCTGAAGGAACGCAGCAAGGCACTCGGAGGCAAACTGAGTGTCGATTCCGAAGTCGGTCGAGGCACGATACTCAAGCTCTTCTTCACACCTCAGCCACCCTCATCGAGGCGCTCCTTGCGTTATCCGTTTCCCAACCGAAGTTAAACCCTAGGCTTGAGGTATACCGCTTACTGAAGACCTTGGAACCAAACTCATGGACCGACACCGCATCCTTCTGATCGAAGACCACCAGATTTATCGTGAAACGGTCGGCAAAACCTTGGAGTCCGCGGAAAACTACGACTGTGTCGGCCAGTTCTCAAATCTTGAGGATGCCTTCGAAGCCGTTTCCGATGGCCTGGAAGCGGACATCGTCCTCCTTGATCTTGGCCTGCCAACGATGGACGGGATCGATGGCATCGGGCACCTGCGTGAACTGCTTCCTGAGGCCAAGGTCATCATTCTCACGGCATTCACCGACCGCAGCCGCGTGTTCGCGGCGCTTGAAGCAGGAGCCCATGGCTACCTCGTCAAAGCGGGCTCAACGAAGCGGCTGCTCGAATCGATGGACGAGGTCATCAACGGCGGCACGCCTCTCGACTCCCAGATTGCAGGGATGGTCCTCAGCACCTTCCAGAAACTGAGCCCCATCGCCGAAGAAGAGAAACTTGCTCCGCGCGAAAAACAGATTCTCCAACTCGTCGCCAAAGGCCTCACCAAGCAACAGGTCGCCGACGAATTGGAAATCAGCCCTCACTCCGTCTCGGGCTACCTCAGACGCGCCTTCGACAAACTCCACGTCCACAGCCTTCCCGCCGCCGTCAGCGCGGCCATCCGCCGCGGCCTCCTCGATCTTTCCTGATCCCCCGCGAAGCCTCCTGACACACGAACGTGTCTCATGACAAATCCTGTCGAAGGATCATTCTGAGATCGAAAAGAAACGTTCTCTGTAAGGGCGGTGGATTTTTTCTCGATCCATCGTCTTCAGAAAGAGACCAGACCAAACCCATCCATGAAAAACTATCGAACCAAACTCCTGAGCCTTTCGCTCTTGGGAACGCTCGCATTTGCGGGCTCCGGCCAAGCCCAGACCCTCGTCTACAACGAAGAATTCGACGGCACCGGCAACGGCTACAATCCCGACTCCACCACCGCCATGATCGGCGATGACGACTGGGTCGACTTTCAAAACCGGATTGATAACGACTTCAGCGGCAATGAAGGCTACTTCACAGCCGTTGGTGGCAGCGAAACCGTCCTCGCCGGACGATCGAATTCCGGTGACCTTCAAGTCCGATCCGATTTCGCTCCCGGTATTGAAAAAGGTTCCGTCGGTCGCATCGAGATCCGCGCCCGCATCGATCTCAACCAGAATGATATCTACGACGACGCTCTAACCGCGCCAAACCTCTCGCTCTTTTGGGGGACCAACAGCTACGTCACACCCGGTGCACAAAATGGCAATGGGAACGTCAGCTTCACCACCCTTCAGGGTGCGGATGAAGTCGTCGCGCAAGCCGACGGCTGGCATCTGTTCATTTGGAACGACGAGGGTGGACTCAGCGGCGGCGTGGGCACTCTCGTCAATTCATGGCGCCTCGACGCCGTCAATGGCAACCTTGGAGCGTCCTTCGAAGTCGACTACTTCAAAATTGAGGAATCAAAATTCGTCGTAGTCGATCCGGTCGATCCGATCCCCGCGGAATTCACCCTCAAACAAGAGTGGGAATGGACGGCGGATGGCGATCTACTAGGTTGGGTGCCAAACCCACTGTTTGACGCAACAACTCCACCCAACGGTGTTTCGGGAGGGCTCCTCACCGGCACCAGTACCGGAGGAGATCCCTTTATCGAATCTCCCCTTTTTGAGGTGCTCGATGTGGAAAGCGGCCGCTTCATCGTCGAGCTTGGGATCGTCATCGACGTCAACGACACTGCGGAAAAACAACTCTTCTGGAAACTCGACGGAGGTGGCGCTGCTGCCGCGCAGAGAGTCACCTTCCCGACCGTTCCCAACGACGGTGAACTCCACGTCGTCCGCGTCAATTTTGATGACGTCATCAACGGTCGACTCACCGGCCTGCGCTATGACCCGAGTAATACGACAGACGTCGTTACGAACATCGACTACATCCGAATCTATTCCGAAGGTCCTGAAATTCCTTTCTTCCCACCTCCAGTCACGGAACTCGATCCTGAGACACCGCTCGGACCGGAGTTCCTGCTCCAACAAGAGTGGACTTTTGAAATCACTGACGACGCGGAGGGATGGACTCCGAAAGATCTCAACCTTGCTGATCCGAACGACGAGTTCACCGGAGTCTTTGATGGCAGTATCTTCGTCGAGGCCACCGGCGGAGACTCCTGGCTCACCTCTCCGACCTTCGCCATCAACAACCCGGCCTCGGAGCAGTTCGTGATCGAAATCGACTATGCCGATAACTTCGGTCCTGATTCTGCCGGACAGTTTTTCTGGACCGACGACAACGGGGGCCCGGCACCCGCACGCTCGGCAGGCACTCCTCTGGTACCCTTTGCCGGCGGCACCGTCCGCATCACCATGACGAACAACGTTGCCGGAACCCTCCGCGCACTTCGGATCGATTCGACCGATGCTACGGGTGACTACTACGGCATCGACGCCGTCCGTATCTATACCAACGGTCCTCCCGTCAGCACCGAGGCACCAAGAATCACTTCATTTTCGTATGATTCCACCACCGGAGCTTCGGAAGCCGTTCTGCTCGGCAACCCAACCACGGTCTACACCTTCGCCAGTTCGGCGGATCTCGACTTCACCACACCCACCCCGATCACCCTCACCGGTGCCAGCATCGGAATGCTGAGCGGCGAAGGCGTGGAAACCGACGAGAGCGGCAATGCGACCGTTCAGTTCAACCTCGGGACCTCGCCGAAGAGCTTCGTCCGTGCGGAAGACTGAATGTGGATATGAGCTACGCGGGACTCGACGAGTTCCGCGTGGCGTTCGGAAATCTCAAGTCCGGCCATTCCATGAGGAATCGCCGGGCTTTTTCTTTGCACGATTCTCTCCCTAAAAAAATGTTTTCCCAGCGACTCCTCTGCGCGATCGCTCTGGCTCTTCCACTGCACGCGCAGACGGTGGTTGTGACTCTCGATGAGAATTACGGTGTTTCCTACAAGGCCACCGCGACGGTCACCAACGACACATCGCAGACGATCGACTCGTGGCTGGCCCAGCTCGACCTGGGAGGTCCGGTCCGAAGTCTTTGGAGAGGTCTCATTCAAAACGACGAGAGCCTCCTATCCAGCTTCCAATACGGCGTTTCCAACGAATCCTACAACGGGCGACTGCTGCCCGGTGAGCAGACGACTTTTGGTTTGATTGTCGATGCCGACGACGGAGCCTCACTCCCCCTCTCTGGCACGGTGATCCCAGGCTGGACGCCAACGCGCGAACCTGAACTTCGCGTCGACGACCTCACCGTCGTCGAAGGAACCGCATCCGACACCGTCGCCACTTTCACCATCAACCTCTCACCTGCCGCAAATGATGACACGGTCACCGTTTCCTATACGCTCCGCGCGGGCAGTGCCGAAGCGGAAAACGACTACATCGATGCCAGTGGCACACTGAGCTTTCCGCCCGGGACGACGACGCGCACCGTCAGCGTATCCATCGTGGCCGATGCGATCGAGGAGTCCGCCGAGACCTTCGCCTTCACGCTTTCCAATCCCTCGAACGCGAGCATCTCACGAGCTGAAGCGACGGCCACCATCATTGATGACGACGGCGACAACCTGCTTCCCGGCAAACCTCAGACGGGAGCCTTCAACTACGCCGAAGCCCTTCAAAAATCGATGTGGTTTTACGATGCCCAACGCTCTGGCGCGCTTCCGGATGGCTTTCGCGTTCCCTGGCGTTCCTCCTCGGCGCTCGACGATGGCAGCGATGTCGGAATCGATCTCTCAGGTGGATTCTACGACGCCGGCGACCATGTGAAGTTCGGCCTGCCGATGGCCTTCTCGATGACCATGCTGTCATGGGGAGCCATCGAATACCCCGCGGCCTATCAGGAAACCGGCCAGATCGATTTCCTGAAAGAGAACCTTCGATGGGGCTGCGACTACTTCATCAAGTGCCACCTGCGTGAGTCCGACGGCAGTACCTCGGCACTCTACGGGCAGGTGGGCGACGGTCACCTCGACCACGCCGTGTGGTCACCCGCTGAGACGATGAGCATGTCTCGTCCTTCCTATAAAATTGACGCCAGTTCGCCCGGCAGCGACCTCGCCGCTGAAACGGCCGCCGCACTCGCCGCCAGTTCGATGGTCTTTGCTTCGGAGGATCCCGAATACGCCGAAACCCTGATCGACCATGCGCTCGCCCTCTACGAGTTCGCCGACACGCATCGTGGAAAATACAGCGATGCGATCCCGAATGCGGCCGACTTTTACAACTCGTGGAGTGGCTATCAGGACGAACTCGTGTGGGCAGCCATTTGGCTTCATCGGGCCACCAATGACCCTACATGGCTCCAGAAAGCCCGGGCGGAATACGCCCTTCTTCCAAGCGACGGGCAGGGCCGGAAGCCATTCACCTGGGGACTCTCGTGGGACGACAAAAGCTACGGCTGCTACATCCTGATGGCCTGTCTCGATGACTCTCCCAGCTACCGCGGCGATGCCGAACGATGGCTGGATTTCTGGACCGACGGTTTCGAAGGCCAACGGATCAGCTACACTCCCGGAGGACTCGCCCACCTCGATCAATGGGGTTCGCTCCGCTACGCCGCCAATGCGGCTTTCTGCGCGATGGTCTATGCCGATCACGTCGGCGATTCGGCAGACGACTACGCCGTCTTTGCACGTAGCCAGATCGACTACGCCTTGGGAAACAATCCCGAAAACCGCAGCTACGTTTGCGGTTTTGGCAACAACCCGCCCGTCAATCCCCATCACCGGAACGCCCACGGCTCGACGACCCAAAGCATCGAACAACCGCAGCAAAACCGGCATGTGCTCTTTGGAGCGCTGGTCGGAGGTCCGGACAAAAACGATATCTACGTCGATGATCGTAGCAACTACACCACCAATGAAGTCGCCCTCGATTTCAACGCCGGCTTCACCGGCGCGCTTGCCGGACTCTACAGGAAGTATGGTGGCTACGCACTCGCCGATCTGAGCTCACCTCATCTGCTCCACGTCACGGCCGACGACTTTCCCTCCGGCCCACAAACCGACGACACATGGCTCCCCCTTTGGCCGGGAACCAAATGGGCCAATGGTCCCGATGAAGGCCGCCTCTCCGTCGACGATGCCATCTCTCACGACGGTCGCGGCAAGTCGATCCGTACGCTTTATCCTCAAGGAGGAAAACAGTCCGGCAACAGCGGTGCCCAGTGGTTTGCCAATCTGAATGGAGAATATGAGGACCTCCACATGAGCTACTGGGTGCGCTTCGACGAAAACTTCGATTTCGTTTTGGGTGGCAAGCTTCCCGGCCTGGGGGGTGCCGTGTCTTTCGAAGACCGCACGCATGAATGGTCGGGCCGACTGATGTGGCGCGAGGACGGCAAGGCCGAGTTTTATGTTCATGTTCCTTCCGAGAACAACTACGACCCCGGCGATCGCTTCTGGTGGAATACCGAGGGCTTCCAAGCCACCTTCATTCCCGGTCGCTGGCACCACATCGAACTCCGCATGCGGATGAATACGCCGGGGGAATTCGACGGGCTGATGGAAGGATGGTTCGACGGCGTCAAGGCGGCCAGTTACCCGAACTTCTATTTCCGCGATGCTCCGACCCAGAACGCCAGCATCGCCTGGGTGTTCTTCAGCACCTTCTTCGGCGGCAGCAGCAGCAGCATCTGGGAGGCCCGCAAGAACGAATACGCCTGGTTCGATGAGTTCACGGTTTCTCACAGCCGGATCGGCTATCCTGGCATTCCCGATGATGTCGACTCCGATAAGCTGCCGAACGAATGGGAAAGCACCCACTTCGGCAGCGACAGCGCCGCTTCCCCCTTGATCGATAGCGATGGAGACTCGTTCAGCAACTACGACGAATTTATCGCCGCCACGGACCCCATGAACGCGGCAGATCGCTTCCATGCCAGGCTCATCGAACCAGCGGATTCTGAACTCATCCTCCAAGTGGACGGCCGAGCCGGAAGAAGTTACTGTCTGGAACGTAGCATCGACCTTTCGAACTGGAGTCCACGCGAGAATGTCGGCCCTCTTACCGAGGACGGGCCCATCGATTTCCCGGCGCCCAAAGGAACTGATCCGGAGTTTTTCCGAGTGAAAGTGGAGATTCCCTGAAGCTGAAAAAAGTCAGACCTGCCAACGGCACCAACGTTTTCCAGAACCCTATTCCCTGCAGTCGTCAAAAGACCTGTCCTTTCTTGCCTTCACGCGACAGCACACCAGCATCACCCCCTTGCTGAGGTGAATGCATTTTGATCTACATTGAAGCGATCCAGAGACCATTCACTTCTACTCGATTTGTCGTAGCTTGAACTGCGAAAGCTTGTTTTTCGGGGCAGACCCCATTCATGCGGGCAACCAATCGGCACGCCTGAAACCTATTAATGAATTCTTCTTCTTTTTTTCTTTATAACTGACCCAATCCGCTTTAATTTGTCCTCGAAGACCAGAAAGCAACCCAACCGTCTGACTCACTATGAAATCACCACTCTTCCTTCTTCCCCTTCTACTGATCGGCACACCGATACTCGGAGCTCCACCCGAACCACCCTCTGCAGCCGAGGATACACCACTCAAGGGCGAGGAAATCGCTGTCCTCACCGACGCCCCGAACGTCCCGCCACCGATCACCCGCGACCACCCAACCCGGGTAAAGGTCGACCTCGAAGTGACCGAAGTCGTCAAGCGTATGGCAGATGGTGTGAGTTATACCTTCTGGACTTTCGGCGGCAGCGTCCCCGGCAAATTCATCCGCGTGCGCCAGAACGACGAGGTCGATTTCACACTCAAGAATCACCCTTCCAGCAAGATGCCCCACAACATCGACCTCCACGCCGTGACCGGTCCCGGCGGTGGTGCCAAGGCCACTTTCACCACTCCCGGCCACCAGACAAACTTCACCTTCAAGGCCATCAACCCCGGCCTTTACATCTATCACTGTGCCACCGCCCCGGTCGGCATGCACATCGCCAACGGCATGTATGGATTGATCCTGGTCGAACCAAAGGAAGGCATGGCTCCCGTCGACAAGGAGTTCTACGTCGTTCAGGGCGACTTCTACACCACCGGCAAGTACGGTGAAGCGGGACTGCAGGGCTTCGATATGGAAAAGGCGGTCGCCGAGAATCCCGACTACGTCGTCTTCAACGGCTCGGTCGGCTCGATGACCGGAGAAAAGGCACTGGTCGCTTCCAAAGGCGACACCGTCCGGCTCTTCGTCGGCAACGGCGGCCCCAATCTCGTCTCTTCCTTCCACGTGATCGGCGAGATCTTCGACCGCGTCTATCAGGAGGGTGGCAGCCGTTACAACGAGAACGTCCAGACCACCCTGATCCCCGCCGGTGGCTCCGCAATTTGCGAGTTCAGGCTGGAAACCTCCGGTGACTTCATCCTCGTCGACCACTCCATCTTTCGCGCCTTCAACAAAGGAGCCCTCGGCATCCTCGACGTTCCTGGCGAACCCGATCTCACCGTCTTCTCTGGCCAGAAAAGTGACACCGTCTATCTGCCCGAAGGCGGTGCTCTCCAGACCATCCCGAGCGATGTCGTTGCGAATCCTCCCGCAGCCAACAAGGCAGAGCGCATCACCGCCGGCAAGGCCATCTACGGCGCCAACTGCGCCGCCTGTCACATGCCCGACGGCAGCGGCGTACCCATGGCATTCCCGCCCCTCGCCAACTCCGATTACCTGAACGAGGACGTGGACCGCTCGATCGCCGTGGTCATCAGCGGCCTGCAAGGCAAGATCAAGGTCAACGGCCAGGAGTTCAACTCCATCATGCCCACCCTCGGCCTCAACGACGAAGCCGTCGCCAACGTCCTCACCTACGTTTACTCGGAGTGGGACAACAAGGGCGTCGAAGTCACCCCGGAGCAGGTCGCCAAGGTCCGCGCTGCGAAAAAATAACCCCTCACCCGAACCTTCATCCCACGATGAAAACCGCCGCCCTCATCCTCGCTCTCGCCAGCTGCTTCCTTCGGGGGGAAGAAGCAGCTGGTAACCTCCCGGCCATCCCGCCGGAAATGGCCAGAGTCGAGGGCGGTGACTACCTGCCCATGTTCGGCGACCGCGACCAACCCCGCAGCGTCGCACCCTTCCTGCTCGACCGCCGCCCGGTCACCAACGCCCAGTTCCTCGACTTCGTCCGCGAGCACCCAAAATGGCAACGCTCGAAGGTCAGCCGCCTGTTCGCCGCGGAAAGCTACCTGTCTCATTGGCGCGGTGATCTTGAACTCGGTGCGTCCGCCCCGCCTGACGCACCCGTGGTTGGAGTCTCCTGGTTCGCCGCCCGCGCCTACCTCAAGGCCCACGGCAAACGCCTGCCCACCGAGGACGAATGGGAATTGGCCGCCCGCGCCGATGCCACCCGCGCCGACGCCTCCACCGACCCCGCCTTTCTTGCCCGCATCCTCGCCTGGTATGGCAAGCCCAACCCACCCGTCCTGCCCGCCGTCACCACCGCCGAGACCGACTTCCGCGGCGTCACCGGCATGCACGGTCTCGTCTGGGAATGGGTCCGCGACTTCAACAACCAGATGGTCACCGGTGCCGCCCGCAACGACGCCTCGCTCGACCGGGCACTTTTCTGCGCCGGCGGCGCGCTCAATGCCACCGACGCCGCCAACTACGCCGCCTTCATGCGCTACGCCTTCCGCTCCAGCCTGGAAGGCAACTTCACCGTCACCAACCTCGGCTTCCGCGGTGCCCGCGATGCCGAAACCGCTCCACCAAAACCATGAATCTTCAACCCAATCTGTTCGTAGTCCCGCCTTCAGGCGGACGCATCGCCCTCGCGCTTCTCTTCAGTCTCGCCGTCTGCACCGCGCTTCCAGCGAAAGAAGCGACCCCATCCTGCTGCGAGCACAAGGAGGACGCCGACGCCGCCACCGCCGAATCGATCTATCAACTCGACGCCACCTGGACCACACAGCTTGGCAAGCCGATGACCCTCGCCGACCTCAAAGGTCGCCCGGTCCTCATCACCATGGGCTACGCCACCTGCAAGTTCGCCTGCCCGCGACTCGCTACCGACCTACTCGGCATCGAGAAAAAACTCACCGCCGAAGAACGCGCAAACCTTGCGGTCGTCTTCGTCTCCATTGACCCCGAGCGCGACACCCCCGAACAGATCAAGAGTTTCTTCGACCAGTACAAAGTCGACCACCAGCGCTGGTTCGGCCTGCGCGGCGACGAGGACGCCATCCTCGAACTCTCCGTCGCCCTGGGCATCCGCTACCGAAAGACCACCGAGACCGACTTCGCCCACTCCAACATCATCGCCCTGCTCTCCCCCACCGGGGAAATCGTTCACCGCCAGGAAGGACTCGGCACCGATCCCGCCGATCTCATTACCGCGCTTCGCAAACCGCTCGAGAAACCATGAAATTTGCACACTTTCTCGCTCTCTTCTTGTGCCTCGGACTTCTCGCCCACGCTGGCAACACCACGCCCTCACCCGCGATCGTTACCCCTAGCGAGCCCTGGGTCACACCCACCCTCGATATCCGCCTCCGCTACGAATACGGCGACATCAACTCACCAGCTCTCCAGTCCGCCAACGCACTCACCGTCCGCGAACGCATCGGCCTCGTCACCCGTGACATCTACGGTTTCAGCGCCCTCATCGAAGGCGAATTCCTGCAAGTCATCACCAATCGATACGACTCCGGGCCGGGTGCATCCACCTACCCAAACAATCCCAACCTAACAGGAATCTACGACCCCAAGACCAACGAACTCAACCAAGCCTACCTACAATACGACAGCTCGGACACACTCATCCGCGCCGGTCGCCAGCGCATCATTTTGGACAATGCAGCCTTCGTGGGGAACGTCGGCTGGCGCCAGAACGAGCAAACCTACGATGCCTTCAGTATCCAGAACGAATGCATCGACGACCTCAAACTCTTCTACGCTTACGCCAACCGTGCCAACCGAATCTTCGGTTCGTATGCCACCGGTGCCCTGCGTAGCTTCGCTGGCGACATCAATCTCTTCAATGCGTCCTACACCGGTTTTGGCGATGCCACACTCACCGCCTACGCCTACCTGATGAACTTCGACAAGACTGCCGCCAATGCAGGCTACATCAGCAACAACACCTATGGCCTGATCGCCACCTCGCCCCTCGGCCCCGTGACCCTCTACGCCGAGCTCGCGCTCCAGACCAACACTTCAAGCTCACCTCCCACCAAACCGGACGAGACCGGTTATGCCCATCTCTACGCCTCCGCGGAGGCGGGAGAAAGCACCTTCACCCTCGGCTGGGAATACCTCGGCGCAGGCTTCGTCACTCCCCTGGCAACCGTCCATAGTTTCAACGGATATGCGGACGCTTTCATCAACCCCCGGATCGGCCTCGTCACCAATCCTGGCCTCAACGATCTCCACCTCCGCCACGCCTTGCCCCTCCCCTTCTGGGATCTCAACTTCACCCAAACCATCCACCTCTTCGGCGACAACAACTCACGCTTCGACTATGGCTGGGAATACGACCTCACGCTCTCCAAGAAGTTCAATGAACATTTCGTCGCCATCACCAAGCTGGCCTATTTCGACTCTGCTGGCCCAACTGCCGGACCGATCCCGAATCCCGCACCCTTCGATACCACCCGGGTTTCCCTCGAACTCAACTATCACTTCTAACAATAAAAAGCGAATCCACCGGGTAACATCCCATGATCAAGCTGACCCGCCTCGCCGAAGAGCCCTTCCGACTGTTCTTTCCGCTCGGACTCCTCGCCTCCGCCATCGGCGTGCTGCTATGGCCCGCCGTCTTCGCCGGGTGGATCGATTACTACCCGCTCGAAGCCCATGCCCGCTGGATGGTCATCGGCCTCGGCGGCTGCTTCATCACCGGCTTCCTCGGCACCGCCGGCCCGCGTCTGCTCGGCACCCGACCCTTCCACCGCGCCGAACTCCTCCTCCACCTCGCCCTCTCGCTGGCGGTGATGGTCGCGCTCGGCGTCAACCGCATCACCACCGCCGACGGGCTCACCGGCATCTGGCTCATCAGCCTGCTCGCCAGCCTGCTGGGACGCTTCCTTTTCGCCCGCCAGGACGTCCCGCCGCCCGGTCTGCCGCTCGCCGTCCTCGGGATCGCCGGTGCCGCCACCGCCGCGATCATTTTAGGCCTCGGCATTCCTACGTCACTCGCCGTCCATCAGTTCCTGCGCCTGCTCTACTTCCAGGGCTTCCTGTGGCTGCCCATCCTCGGCGTCGCGCCCTACCTGCTCCCCCGCTTCTTCGGAAAACCCTCGCCGCATTCCTTCGACGAAAGCCTCACGATCCCCGCAGGCTGGATGCGTCCCTTCCTCGAATCCCTTGCCGCCGGACTCCTGCTCATCGCCAGCTTCGCCCTCGAGGCCTGGGGCCACGGTCGCGCCGGACACATTCTTCGCGCCGTGGTCGTCACACTCCACCTCGCCCGCTCGGTCCCCGGGCTGTTCGCCTGGGGCAAGGTCAACGGCCTCGGCCTCGCCGTCCGGTGGGTCGTCCCCTGTGCCGCCGGCGGCTGGCTGCTTGCCGTGGCCTTTCCCCATCTGCGTGTTGGCGGCCTGCACCTCATGTTCATCGGCGGTGCCGGCCTGCTCATGCTCGCTGCCGCCACCCGGGTCATCCTCGGCCACAACAACCGCCACGACCGCCTCAGTTCCCCGCTGCGCTGGTGCCACGCGCTGTGGGCAATGGTGCTCTTCACCGCCGCCACCCGCCTGACCTCCGAGTTCATCCCCAAGGTCCGCGTCTCGCACTTCATCTACGCCGCCCTGATGTGGCTGTTCGTGCTGCTCTTCTGGTCCTGGAAGCTCCGCCGCGAACTCCGCCAGCCCGTCTTTGAAGAAGGCGTGCTCAAAAGCCGCTGCCCGCGAAAGAGGAAATCCCTCGAACGCGCCGGACGCCCGCCCACCGATCCTTCCCGCTGTTGAGCGACGGATTCGGAGCCGCTTCTCCGCCCGGGATCCCCAACTGAGTCGAGACCAACGATGGCACCCCGGCAGGGCGACGCTTGAGTTACGGGTTCTTGTCCCGCATCCCCCTATTCAAAGCGCTCGCGAAACGCCGTGAGCGAATCCTGAATCTCTTTGAACCTGGCCGCTTTGGCGGTCGTATCGGGTGCGGAGGCATAGTCCTTGTTGAGCTGCAGAAACGGCATCAGCCAGTCGTGCAGCGCGTCGTGGCCCTCGCCTTCCATGGTGCAATCGGAAATCAACTGCCCGGTGTGCCCGTCGATCTTCACCGCGAGCCCCGCGTGGTCCTTTTCCCCGGATGACTCAAGCATACTGACATCCTTTTCGAGCTTGCGGATGTGTCGCATCATGGTCTCCGGCATGGCCCATTTGGCAGCTTGTCCGGACTGAGACGCCAACGCCGAGGAACTTCCGGAGGCCTTGTTATCGGCGCTGATGTCTTCGTCTTTGGAGGGGCGTTGGCAGGCGAGCAAAGCCGTGCTAAGTGCCAGGACCAGCGGTGTGGAGTGAATCTTCATCTTGATCTGCGAGGCTGATTCGAAAGTTTTTCACCTCTGCTTCGCTGCCATCATGAAAGAAGGAACGGGAACGCCCACCAACCGTGGCGCGCCCCCGACCTTGCCCGACCTTGCCTGATCAGAAATCGTCAGGCTTCCGCCATTTGCCGTGCTGCCGGAAACAGCACCGAGTTTTCCAAATGGATGTGCCGGTGAAGGTCCTCCTCAAGCTCAGCCAGCCCGGCAAACAGCGCCCGGTAGGTGTTGCAGGCTTTGGCCGGCGGCGTGAAGCCGTTCGTCAGCTCGCGCATCTTCGCCAGCGCGGCACCGGCCTCGTCATGCTCCTCGAGCATCGTGGCGATGGCCCCGTCCAGCGGAATCCCCGCCGAGCCCCCCGAGGCCATCGTCTTGATAGCTGGAAAAAGCACGTCTTCCTCCTTCATCATGTGATGCGCCAGCTCGATCATCATCGGTTCGAAAACCTCCAACACCGTCACCAGTGATGGCGTGTGCGGCCCGTGAACCTGCGCCACTCGCTGCGCCATGGCGTGAATCCGGGGCAGCTCATCCCGCAAGAATCGGTGGTGGGTCTCTACAATGTGATCGACCAGTTCGACCGGCGGAAAATCCGCGGGATTCACCTCCGGGGCAGGCTTGTCGCGCAGCTCGGCCTCGAGCTGATCAACGACCGCAGCGGGATCGATTCCCTTCTTCTCGCAGGCCGCGCGCAACGTGCGCCCGCCCTGACAGCAAAAGTCGATCCCGAAGGACTGGAAGACCCGCGACTGCGAAGGACGCTCGGCGACAATCTCGCCCACCGTCCGCTCCAACATCGGCGTTCCCGCCGGAGAAAATACTACTGCTGAATGACTCATATCGGCAGCACGTTCTTCCGCTGTAGATTACTTTACAAGATTAAAAGAGTTTAAATTCCTTTTTTGTTAAGGGATCATTCCCATTCATGCGGACAGGAACTCGGCAACCCAACACCATGCGTTCACAATCCCAGACTTGTGGCTTCGATCCCCAGAGGAACCATCATCCTCGCTCCGGCCAAATTGGCCCGGACTTACGACTCTCATCAGCAGAACGCACAACTTTCGATACCAGCCGAGTTTCCAACGGCTCTCGCCCGTAAAGACCGCCGCCACGTGTAATAACACGCAGCGCAGATTCCAGATCCCAATACTCAGGCGGCGAGAGCTTGCGGAGCAATTCCACAGTCTGCGGGTCAGGCGCCAAGCCTCCGTTGATAGCCACAGGTCCATGACATCGCTGAGCACCTGCCTACGGCTGACACGCCGCACGGAAACTTAGCGACTACTCTTTCCGATACGCCGCATACTTCGCTCGCTGCCCGTCCGTCAGTTTCGAGGGATCAAATTTCTCATTGGGAATGCCATTGATCTTCGAGTGAATCACGTTCGCCATATCGGAGGCACAGGCTTTGATATGGGTCGCATTCTCACCCACAAAAAGCTCATCAACAGTGGACTCGAAGACCTGCAACCATTGATCAAACTGCTCTCGACCCATCATCGTCAGCGGAACCAGCTTGGCATGCTTGCCAATCGGATCTCCCCTGAAGCCACCGTCGCGAAACAAAACCGTCTGCCAAAAAGCATACATCTTCGGCAAATGGGTGTCCCAATCGACACTAGCCACGTCGTCAAAGATGAACCCTAACAGCTGGTCTTCACGCACCTTGTCGTAAAACCTGTCAACGAGTCGAACAATCTCTTCCCGTCCTCGAATATCGCTCAGTGCCATAGCAAGGGCACCCTAAAGCCACGCCATCGCAGCATCAACCTTATTAAAGAATAAAAATTCTTTTTTCTTGTTTAATCCATCCCGTCACCAATGGTTCTGATGGTCCTAGTAACGGGCTGATCAACTCGAATCACCATCGCTTCCCACACTAGAGTCTACCCAAGCAAACCACCTCCTAAATGTTCGGATACGGAAAAATGAGTGGCTGCGCCGTGGCCGCAATGAGCGCCTTGGCAGAGGTGTTTCCCAAGGGCATCAGATTGAGTTCCGCCCAAGTCGCCGAGAATCGGAACCTTTCGCAGCCTCTTGTGGCCAAGGTTCTGACCCAGCTTTCCCAATATGGCTTCGTTCACGGTACACGCGGACCCGGCGGCGGCTACCGACTTGCTCGCGACCCGGCGGCAATCTCAGTCTTTGAGGTTGTCGAAATTTTCGAAGGCCATCGTGACCCGAGCAGTTGCCCATTCGGCCCCGGCTGGTGTGGAATCGGAGAGCCCTGCCCCCTCCACGACACCTTGGTCGCCATGGCCGACAAGTCGGCGGCCACTCTCAAAAAGGTGACCTTCGCGCCATTCGTCGATCATCCCAAGGAGAGCTCCTGAGGCGCCAAGAACAGGTTTGTCGCCCCCCTCCTTGAGCCCTAAGCCCAAGCATCGCCATGCTGACATGGCTGCTTCCGAACCCACGCTCTTCCCCCCGAGCCCGGACGAAGCTCGATCTATCAGCACTTCGACAAAATCTCGAAGTTGTACGGGAAATCCCATGCTGAACGAGGGGTGGCGTCCGGTCTGGTCTGGTCTTTGAAAACACGCACAAGCCATTTCGCCTACGATGGAAACAGTAGTAGCGGATTGCCTCTGGACGGCACTGAAGACTCTCCGCACTCCACACCACGAGCCAAGTTTCCCGTCTTCAAGAAATCTGCTCCGGCGGCTTGACGCTTGGCAAGCAATCGCAGAATACGCTGGAGCCAGACAGGATAGGAACTAACCTCTGGAAATGAGTTGGTCGGAGATAGCACGGATTCCCGTAGGGCTCTCGGCCGCCGATATTGGTAGCGACTCCTCTAGGATTTGCGATGGGTGGGTTGCAGCCACCGATCGCCTCCATGCCCTGATCGTCGACTCATCCGACTCCGAGTTCACGCCAGGCATCGATGGGCGGGCTGGGCGAAGATGCCACCTAGAACAAATCACTGACCTGAATGCCACTGTTTTAAGCCGGTTCTCAAGAATCTACCGCCCTTCCGGGGACAGGTCCAAAGTCTTAAGGTCAAAGGTCGAAAGTCCCTTGGTTCGTGCGTCGGCTATCATCCCAAGCGCTCGGCAGTTCGGACCTTCCGACTTTCAGACTTTCAGACTTTGGACCTTGCGACCCGAAGCTGGGCTTAAAACAGTGCCATTCATCGCTGACCTCTTGAATTGGGATTCAGGTGGATTGATCGGACCCCTCTCCGATGACAAAACCATTGAGTTTTCGACACCCCTTGGCAGTGACCCGGCGTTCTTCCGAGTAAAAGTCGATATTCCCTGATGGAGGCCATGAACAAACTCACTTTGCTTCTTTCGGTGCTTCTCGCCGGCCTCTGTTCCGCCAGAACAATCAACTTCGATTTTGACGACTCCCAAGCCGACCTTGAAGTCTTCCAAGGTGTCACTGCCAACGCCGAGATCGACGTCAATGCACGGCCACGCACCCTGATCGATTCGGGCGTCTGGATGGAGATCACTCTGACCGATACCGAAAATGCCGAAGTCAGCGGTCACGTCAATGACTCGGGCCTTGGAGTCGTCGGCAACCCCGGGGGCAATCAACTCAGCGCCGGGGAATCGATCCGACTCGATTTCTTCGACGCCGCAAGCGGAGGAAACCCGGTGAACATCAGTCTGGATGGGATCACCTTCGGAAATTTTGGTGGCACCGCGGCTGCCGCCGCGGAAGACGCCGTCCAGATCGAATCCGAGGCACTGCCTGCGATCAGTGTCACCGGAAACACCGCCGCCACGGGAAGCGGATGGACCTACATCCACCTGGACCCCACCGCTGCAAATGGCAAAGGCCGGATTGAATTCAACCCACCGATCGAAGTCCCCACCATCACTATCAAAGACCAGTCGTCCGGTGTCGGCGGGTCGCGACTCCAGCAGATCGACTTTGGCGATTCCGGCGGAACCACCGATCCTGACCCAGACCCTTCCGCCCCCAACGTGATCTTCATTATTGCGGACGATATGGGTTATTCCGACCTCGCTTGTTATGGCGGCGAAATCGAGACGCCCCACATCGACAGTCTTGCCGCCCAAGGCATCCGCATGCGGCAGTTCTATAACAACGCCAAATGCGAGACCACGCGCTCCTGCCTGATGTCCGGCCTCTATCACGGTCGCTCAGGATTGCAGGTTCAGAATGGTGCGACCCTTGGCGAGGCAATGCGCAGCGGAGGCTATCGGACCTACGTTTCAGGAAAGTGGCATCTCGGAGACGCCGACAGTGGCAGGACTCCGATTGATCGGGGTTTCCATCACTTCTACGGACTCTACCGCGGGTCTTCGAACTATTTCCCTACCGCCATTTCGCCGACTACCGTGTCCCTCGATACCGAGGAAGCCGGGAACTTCATCTCGCCTCACGACTCCTCCCATTTCACTCGGCGCTCGAATCAGTTCAGCTACCAGACTTCATTCCCGCCGGGCTACTACATGACCGATGCGATTGGCGATCATGCCTGCGCTTTCATCAATGATTCCGTCGCCAAGCATCCCGACCGGCCCTTCTTCCTCTACCTCTCCTTCAACGCTCCACACACACCCCTGCAAGCTCCCGTTCCGCTCATCAACAAGTACCGGAACCGCTACAAAGCGAAAGGCTGGGACATTCTGCGACAGGAGAAATAGCAGCGCCAGATCGACTCCGGACTGGTCGACCCCCAATGGCAACTTCCCACCCGTCGCGAAGACATTCCCGCATGGGATGAGCTCGATGCGGTGACGCAGGACCGTGAGGATCACCGCCGGGCCGTCTACGCCGCCATGGTCGACTCGATGGACCAGAATGTCGGCAAGGTTCTCGACCTGTTAGAGACCTTGGAAAAGGTCGACAACACCCTCGTGATCTTCTGCAGCGACAATGGTGCCCAGGCTTTCGACAACGCGAGCCTGGCTCAACGCCAGGTCGATCCGAACAACCCGAACTCCCGATGGGACCCCGGATCGGGTTGGGCCGCCTACAGCAACATTCCGTTCCAATACTACAAGCAGGCCCAGGACCAGGGCGGCATCTGCGCGCCATTCGTTGCCCGCTGGCCGGCTGTGATCGAGCCCGGCCGCACCACCGACGAACCTGCCCACGTCGTCGACATCATGGCGACACTCGTCGACATCGGTTCCTGCGACTACGACTCCCTCACCACCAACACCGGGGCTCCCGCTCCACCGATGGATGGCAAGAGCATGCTGCCGATCTTCAACGGCACGGGACGACCGGCACCTGATTTCTGGGGATTCGAATTCAGCGACAACTGCTTTGCCGTGATCAAGGACGACTGGAAACTCGTCTCCTTCCGCAGCGGTCCATGGAGGCTCTACAATCTCACCGACGACCGCACCGAAACCCGAAATCTTGCTCGTCGTTTCCCGGCGAAAGTCGACGAGATGTCCGCCCTCTACGACCAATGGGCGATCGACACCTACGGCAACAATTCACGCACCTACCCGAATCGTCAGACGCTTTCTCAACTCGGAAACCAGCACATGCGCTATGAAGCCCCGGCCACCGGCGAACTCTACAGCCCGGTGCCAGTCGGCTTCACCGTTTCCGACATCGGAACAGGAACCTCATCAGACACTTCCGAGATCCATGAATACTGGACCGTTAGTACTTCAAGTGCCGGCATCGGCGGAACAAGCGACGCCTTCACCTTCGTCAGCAAACCCTTCTTCGGTGACGGCGAACTCGTGCTCCGTCTCCAGTCGATGGAGAATGCCACCTCCGCCATCGGCGGCATCATGCTCCGCGAGTCCTTCGATGCCGACAGCGCCTTCGTCATGACCGGAGTGAGCGACGCCGGTGACTGCTCCCTGATCCACCGTGTCCAAACGGGCGAACCAAGCTCCAGCGGCCCCAGCGCCAAGCTGTCCAAGCCGCTCTTCCTGCGTCTCACCAGAAAAGGAAACACCTTCACCTCATCCTGTTCACCTGACGGTCTTGCCTGGACCACGCTGTCCACCGAAACCATCGCGCTCGACGCAGATCTCAAGGCCGGCATCGCCTCAAGCTCCGGCTCGGCCTCCACCGAAGCCACTTTCATCTATCAGGAGTGGGAGCAATCGGACGTCTCCGAATACCCCGAGCAATCCCGCCTGGTCGATGGCATGCCGCAACTGCTCGCCTACTCCTTCGGCGCGGATCCTGATACGGTCGCGACCAACCGCCTTCCGACACTCCGGATTGCTGAGGACGGCGGATCAAAATTCCCCGAACTGCGAATCCATCAGCGCATCAATCTGACCGGCCTGTCTCTCGACGTGGAGGAATCCCAAACCCTGACGCCTTGGATCGATACCACAGCCACTTGGACGGAAGTCTCCAGCGCCACCCAAGCCGACGGCATCACCAGAATCGTCGAACTCCGCCGGGATTCGGCCAGCACAGACGAGGATCGTGGATTCTACCGGATCAGGGTCGAAGAGCCCTGAATCCCTCTCGCCACAACGATGACAAATCTCCTGACACACGAATGTGTGCCATGACAAAGCGTGGTTCCGATAGCAATGTGATAAGAACCGTTGCTTAGAGCCATTCTTCTTCAGCCGCGCCAAGCATAGACGATGCGTCGGCCCTTCAATGACGACACCAAGCTTTTGAAATCCTCAACGAAACCCATCTCTTGAACTGCCTTCGAGCCATCCTGTTAGCGTCGACCATCAGCCATCCGCTGACGGCTTTGGCGCTTGATGCCAATCAGAATGGGATCAGCGATGTTTGGGAAAGCCTTTACCCTGCTGCAGCCGCCAATCTCGATGCGGATGACGACGGCGACGGCAGTAGCAATCGAACCGAAGGGGGCTCATGGACCGATCCGACCGACCCGGATTCCTTCTTTGAACCCATTGACTTCAGAGTTGGCGAGGGTCTCGATCAGTTTGACCATCAGGGAGAAAAGTGGATGCGCGACACGATTCACGAGACCGAGAATCTTGTCGATTGGACCAGACGATCAGAACCGACCCAATCCGATGGTTCACTTCGCTCAACGGTGACTCCTACAAGCGGGTCGCGAAAGTTCTATTCCATCTCCCGCTATGACTCGCTGAATTCCGACACCGATTCGCTGACGAACAAGGAAGAGAGTATTCTGGGAACCGACCCGGAGAACTGGGATACCGACGGCGACAAGGTGCCCGACGACATCGAGTTTCTCAACGGAACCAACCCTCTCGTTCGCAGCGACAGTGATGATGATGGCATCGACGACGACTTCGAGAGATGGTGTATCCTCTCCAATGACAGCGACGGCTTCACCGGTCTCGAACACATCACTGCCAGCACCGACTTCGACAATGACACGGTTCTCGACGGACAGGAGTTCATGCTGGGCACCTCGCCGGTTGTCCCTCTCCGCAATGTCCTCTACTTCATCACTGAGGATCAGAACATCCACCTGGGCCTCTACGACACCAATCCGGCCGACGGATTCGCAGGTGATAGTGACATTCCGGCCAACAATCGCACGCGCGGGATCGAGACACCTCATCTCGATTCGATGGGAGGATCTGGTGTCGTCTTTGATCGGGCCTTCGCCCTCTCACCAGTCTGCAGCCCGAGCAAGATGGCTTTCTACACGGGCACCTTTCCACACACCAACAGCGCCCACCGGAATGTCACCAACTATGGCTTCAACTTTCCTCTCCCCGCTGGTTCGGACCCCTCCAATCTCGGGCTTGGCGGCGTTCATGAGGACCTGCCGACCCTGATCGAAATCTTCCGCGACCGCGGTTGGTTCACCGCCGTTTCGTCCAAGTCCCACGTCCAACCGATCCGCAAGTTCCCCTATCACGAAGGTTACGCCAATCTGGGAACTCCCGCAGTTGCAGCAAGTGCGATGGATGATGTGATTGCCAAGGCCGGCAATCGACCCTTCTTCTTCTGGGCCAATCTCGGATCGCCGCACCTTCCCTTTCACGCCGTTCCCAGAGCGAACGGTGTCTGGCAGCAAACCGGGAGCCAAGTCGGCGACGGTCGCGTGACCAACGTCAATACCGCAGCCATTGACGTCCCGAATTGCTACCCTGATGTCCCGGCTGTCAGGCAGGACATCACCAACTACCTCGGCAACATCGAGGTCATTGACGACATCTTCCAGGCCTGCCTCGACCGAATCGCCGCACACGGCCTGAGCGGCGAAACCATCGTCTTTTTCACTTCCGACCACGGCATGGGCCTCCATCGCGCCAAGCAAAGCGTCTACTCCGCTGGTCTCCACATTCCACTGATCATCTCCGGTCCGGGTATCAACGGTGGGCGCCGCATTCGTGAACCGGTCAGCCACCTCGACGTCACCCCCACGCTCACCGCACTGACCGGCACCCCGCAAATGCCGAGCCATCTCGGGAAATCCCTGTGGCCGATCCTCGATGGCACACAGAATGACTTCCCCGACCGCAAGACCATGCTCACGGCCTGCCACCGCTACTATACCGGCCGGGCCGTCACGGATGGGCGCTACTATTACATTCGAAATCTGACGCAGCCAGTCGGCGGCAGTCTCGCGGTACCGAATGCCGTTTTGAATCAGGACCAATACCAACCGGGAAGCCCTTGGTACAACAACACCTACGATGCCACCGTCGCCGCCACTGGAACACCCCAACGGGAACTCCTCCGTCAAATCGTCGAAGGCGACCTCCCACCCGAGGAACTCTACGATCTCGATGCCGACCTCTGGTGCACCAACAACCTGATCGACGATCCCTCGCTTGCTTCCGTTAGATTGGAGCTTCGGCGCGAACTCGGACACTGGCGTCGTGAGACCGAGGACTACAATATCTCACCGAGCGAGATGACCCGTCGAGGCCAACGCTTCGTTCCGGCTCCGACGTCTGAAGGTTCGGTCGGCCAGGACAATTTCGACGGTAAATCCGGCGCTCTCGACGCTGACTCTGCTTGGGCACTTTCCATCGCAGGCAATGGGGGAGCCGATTTCACCTTCAATTCAAACCAACTTGCTGCACCCCCAGGCCCCGTCACACTGGCCACCTTCAATTCCTCAGGGCTCGCGTCCGGATCGGAGTTTCGGGTCACGGCCAAGACCGGCTTCACCAATACCGGCGTTGCCTCGGGAATCGCCTTCGGAATCGTCGGCAACGGGGAGGATTCCAGCTTCTGGCAGTTCATGCTGGCCGACGGTCGCAGCACACCCGGCGGAGCCGACAAGGATGTCCGGCTCTTCCGCGTCAATCAAGGGAACCAAAGTGGTGCCCCTCTTCTCGCGGAGAACTCACTGCCCAACTACCCAACGCCGGGTTTCTCAAGCGGAGAACTCTTCGAACTCGAAGTTGCAGGAACCCAAGGTTCTTCGATTGTAAGTCTGCGTATTTTCGATCCGGCGGGCGGCCCCTACTTCGAGGCAGCTTCTTTTGACCTGGGACAAGCCGTCCCGATCGACAGCCAGTTCGGACTCACCTCGTGGTCCTCAGGAAGTTCCATCTTTGACGACTTCGAAGTCTTTTTCCAGCAAGCTCGTTAGAGCAAAACCCATCAAAACAGCGTCCCTTCCACCCTCGACCCGTTCGCGGCAAAGGCAACTCCAGCAACCATCCGAACCACCTCAATCCAGTGAAATCAGTATCAACCTTGAAGCGGCCTCGAGGCTTCACCCTCACAGAACTGATGGTGGTCATCGTCATCGTCACCGTTCTGGCCACCCTTGCCTTCATGATGGGGAATCGAGTCAAGGAAAGCGCCACGACCGCGACATGCACCAACAATCTCAGGCAGATCGGGCTCGGCCTGGCCGCTCATCAGGCCGACTTCCGGCGCTTTCCCGGAAAGCTGGATGGAATCGCATGGGACCGCGCCATCCTGCCCTACCTCGGCTATGTCGGCGACGAAAGCCTGAAAGGCAACGGACCACTCACGAAAGAAAACTGGCCCGAAATCGAGAAGCCCGCTTCCTACTTCGCCTGCCCATCCGACAAGAAGCAAAGAAGCAGCGACAAGTATGCCCGCAGCTATGCCATCGTCCCATGGACGACGAACTGGTCGAACGGAACTCAATTCCGGGGATGGAAAACCCGCCCCTTCAATCAGGGCGTTCCCATGTCGATCATTTCTTCTCCGTCAACCGCTGCGACCGTGGTTGAATGGCACGCCGGCACCGAAGGAATCGAAAATGTCGTCGGCTCCGGAAGCCACGCCTACCATGACCGCGGTGGCCCGGATGGTCCGAACGACGACGTTCATCGTAGGAACCAGATCGTGCTCTTCGCCGACGGGCATACCGAAGTCCTACCCTTCCTCAGCAACCAGGAATTTGTCGAAAGATACTGGCCAGGCTCACTTGGTAACGTCAACTGAAGAGCGGCAGCCTGAACCTTACCATGAGGTCGTTCATCGCATGTCTTATCCTTCTTCCGGCAACTCTGCATTCCGCCAATACGAGTGACGGTCAACGATGGACCAGCACGGCAAGCAGTGGTTCCGGCCTGACCCTTGGATCACCCCTCACCCTGACCTGGAGTATCATTCCTGATGGCGTTTCCCTGCCATCCATCCTCACCCCACCGAGTAATCCAAATCCGGAGAGCAATCTCATCGCCCGCCTCGACACGCTCTGGAATGTCCCAGCCAACGAGCGCATCACGGACCTGACCCTCCGCCCATGGTTCGCCGCGATCAAGTCCCGCTTTGATATCTACGCCAGCAAGACCGGACTGAGCTATCAGTATGTCACGGATGACGGAGCCCCCAGTGGTGCTCCCGGCAAATCCTCATCGCCCACCCGCGGTGACATCCGCATCGCTGGCACGGCACTTTCCGGTGCTCTCGGTTACAATGCCTCACCTAACAACGGCGACATGGTTCTCAATACCGCTGGAGGAACCTTCGCGAGCGCGAACACCTTGCGCCTCATCGTTGGCCACGAACACGCTCACGGACTCGGACTCGATCATGTCACGGTCGAAGGCAGCGCTTCGAACTCGGTCGTCACCGCCAGCGGCGGCAACCTGAATGGACCCCAGCTCGATGATCTGCTCGCCCTCCATCGCAAGTACGGCGACTTCTTCGAAAAGAATGGTGGCAACGATACTCCCGCCAGCGCCACTCCACTCGGCCTCGTCAGTTCAACCCGGATCGCTCAAGCGGGAACCGACATCGACGACATCCTCGTCTCCGCCAACCAGACCGATATCGTTTCCATCGATGACAATTCAGACATCGACGTTTTCTCCTTCACCATCGCCGCTCCGATCGAGGTCGACATCTCCGTCAGTCCACGCGGTGTGATTTACAACTACGTCCCTGAAGGCGGCACGACGAGAACCCTCAACTCACCCAACCGCAGCAATCTTTCCTTCATCGTCCGCAACCCCTCGGGTAGCACCATGGCGAATATCAACGACAAGCCGTCCGGAGAAACCGAGTCCGTAACCCTGCAGCTGAACGATGTGGGCCTCTACACTGTGGCCGTGACCGGCGGTGCCGATTCGACCCAGTTTTACTCGGTGGATATCCGCTCCACTTCACTTGATTCGGACAGTGATGGAATCGCCGACGCCGATGAACCATCCGGCGACATTGATGGCGATGGCACGGACAATTTTCTTGATCCTGATGCCGATGGAGATGGGGTTCCGGACGGAACGGAACTCGCCGATGGTCGTGATCCCTGGGCTCCCAGCTTGTTCTTCCTCTTCAACAACGAAGGCAACGCGGAAGGCTGGACTCCCGACAGCGACATGGGTCCGATCACCGTCACCAATGGATCGCTCAGTGGCGAAACCCAGTCTTCCGATCCCAAGCTGACCAGCCCGAACCTGAGGCTCAACTCGGCTGACCACCCAATGATCGCCGTGCGCATTCGTTCAAACCGGGCAGGTGGCTGTCAGCTTTTCTGGGGCCGCGTTGGCAGTCCTGGGGTGGCGGTCAGCCCGGTGCCAACGATCACGCTGCAAGGCGACAACGTCTTCCGCACCGTCCTCTTCGATCTCTTCAGCCATCCCGATTGGCTCGGCAAAACGATCACCAGCCTACGTCTCGATCCGATCAACATGACAGGCGCCACCATCGAAATTGATCGGATCTGGTCGACGGATGGTGATGCCGACGACGACGGCTTGCTTGATGTGGACGAGGCTCCGGGCGGCGCCGATAACGATGGTTTGGAGAACTGGCAGGACGCCGACAGTGACAATGATGGCATCAACGACGGCGATGAGATCGCCAAGGCTCGTGACCCACTTGATGGGGTCATCTTCTTCGATTTCGATGGCGATGCCGAGGGCTGGAGTGCGACTGCAGACATCGGCACCCCAGTGATCGCCAGCAGTCTCTACCAGTTCACGACGACTGGGATCGATCCAAAGCTTACTCGCGATCATCCCATCATTTCAGGCGATGCCGTGCAGGGATTCCTGGTCCTCATGCAGGCTGACAAGGCTTCACGGATGGACCTTTTCTGGGGCATACCCGGAGCGGGCGGCGCGGATCCCTCACGCCGGATCACCACCAATTACCCGGCGTCAAGCGCCCCACAATGGGTCTACCTCGACGCCTCGCAGCATCCGAGTTGGAGTGGGAATTCAATCATCAACCTGCGGCTCGATCCCACGGCGCTTGCAAACGCGACACTCGCAATCGACACCATCTTCACCAGCGACGGCGACTACGATGGAGATCGTATTCCCGATGCCATCGAGGGAATCGCCGACCCCGACTTCGACGGGCTTCCCAACATGATCGATCCCGACAGTGACAACGATACGGTCCCCGACTGGATCGAGGAGGAGAACGGCCGCGACCCCTATGCTGCAGGCGAGGACCTCATCGACGCTGATCGAGACGGCTACAGTGATCGCGATGAAATGATCGCAGGAACCGATCCCGACCTCGCAAACGACCGACCAAGTGCCAGTATTTCCGCGGACTCCGAAATGGGAATCGCTGCCCGGGCCGGCCGAACCTATCAACTCGAAAGGGCAAACCTGACTCTGACCTCCTGGTCTCCCGTTGGAGATCCCGTCGCCATCTCAAGCGATCAGCAACTGGACCTCAGCGACCCGAACCCACCTGAGGACCGCGCGTTCTATCGCTACGCGATTTCGCTCACAGACTTCGGCGCAGAAGGAGCGCCTGCTCGTGAAGCGCTTTCTGGCACGTCCTGTGTCTGCGGCTTCGATCATCTCGAGCCTTGAACCGATCAGGACGGCGGTTTCTCCAGACTTACAAGAAACCTTTCCTGAGCCCTTGCCAAGTGCCCAGCGAACTCTAGCTTCTTTGAGGTATGAGACTGATCCTCCTGACTTTGTTCACCCTTTGGTCACCAAGCACCTTGGCGACTCCTGAGCCTCCCGCCGAGCTCTCCGTCAACGAAGGCCGGATCAATCCGCTCGGCTTTCACGACCCGAAGCCGAGCTTTTCCTGGAAGCTCAAGGATCCTCGCCAAGGAGCGCGTCAAACCGCCTACCAACTCGTTGTCACCGACACCGGAAGCGAACACCCGGAAACGCTCTGGGACAGCGGCAAGGTGGAGTCTGCCCGCTCCGTCTATGTCCCCTACGACGGACCGGACCTGAGCTCACGGCAGCGAGTGGCATGGCGGGTTCGCTACTGGGATCAGGACTCCAAAGAATCCGATTGGTCCGACTGGGCACACTTCGAACTGGGTCTGTTAGAAAACTCGGACTGGAAGGGCCAATGGATTCATCTCCCCAAAGAGGGCTTCAAGGCTCCCGGGGAAATGGGCAATCCCGTCGTTCACCTGCGCAAGACTTTCGAGATCGAACAAGTCCCGGAAATGGCACGGCTCTACCTCACAGCGAAGGGCATCGTCGACTTCCGGATCAATGGCCAACTGGTGACGCCCCATGCGTTTATCCCTGGATGGACCGACTACACCCAGAAGATCGAAACCGTGACTTACGACGTCGGCCCACTTCTCCGCCAAGGTGAGAACGTCCTTGCTGCGCGTATTTCCGACGGCTGGTTCGCCGGTACGATCTCGAAGCGATTTTATGGCCAGATGCCTGAACTTCTCGCCCAGTTGGAACTCAAGTCTCCGGAAGGCAAGGTGCTTGAAACCATTGTGACGGATCAAAGCTGGAGCCTCACGACCGATGGTCCGATCACCATGGCCGACATTTGGCACGGTGAGGATTACGATGCCCGCAAGGAACTCGATGGCTGGGATCTTCCCGACTACCAGGGCGCTGAAAAATTCAAAGCGGTTGCCGCCACCCCGCTCGACCCGAAGGTATCGCTTTCTCCGAAGCGCTTTCAAGGCAGCCGGGTCATTGAGACCCTCAAGCCGATCTCGATGCGCAAGTTCGAAGATGGCAAGGTCGTCTATGATCTTGGGCAGAACATGGTCGGCTGGATTTCGATCAAGCTCCCGGCAAGGAAAGGGCAAACGATCACCATTCGAATGGCCGAAATGCTTGAGGAGGACGGCACGCTCTACCGCGGAAATTATCGAACGGCTCGCTCGCTGGCGAATTACATCCCGGCAGTGGACGGCATCGTGGAATACACCCAGACCTTCACTTTCTTCGGGTTTCAGTACATCGAAATTTCCGGCTACGACGCGACTGCGGAACCAAGCCTCGACTGGGTGAGCGGTCAGGTCCTTCACACCGATTTCCCCCTCACCGGGACCTTTGATTCGTCGCATACGAAGCTCAACAAACTGCAAAGCAACATTGTCTGGGGCCAGCGCGGCAACTTCCTCGACATCCCAACCGACTGCCCGCAGCGCAACGAGCGATACGGATGGACCGGCGACGCCCAGGTCTTCAGTCCGGTGTCCCTTTTCAACTACGACACCCATGCCTTCTGGATGAGCTATCTGGAAAGCATCAGGCAAGAGATGAAGCCCGATGGCGGCGTGCCTCACATCATTCCTTCAAATCAATATCGAAACTGGATCAACTCCGCTGGCTGGGGTGATGCCGCGTTCGTCATTCCGTGGGAACTCTACCTCCGCACCGGCGACCTCGATGTCCTGCGCGAATTCTACCCGATGATGAAGAAACGCGTCGGCTACTACACGGCCAAGGCCAAGGACGGCATCGTCGACGAGCCGAACAGCTTCGGAGACTGGCTCCAGCCCAAGAGCTACGGGACCAAATCGATTGGAAAGGATGACCGCAGCGGCGAAACCTCGACCAGGATTCTTGCGACATGCTACTATGCCTATGGTGCTTCGCTCTGCGCCAAAGCTGCCGATGCCCTCGGGCTGGAGAGTGAAGAAGAAGACTACCGGGAACTGTTTGATTCGATCTCGAAATCCGTATCCGCCAAGTTCTTCAACCCTGAAGGAGAAGTGATCGAAGGAACCGCAACTCAGACCGCCTACATCCTGCCGCTTGCCTTCGACCTTCTTCATGGGGATCTCGCCAGGAAGGCCGCCCGGAATTTGGCAGAGCGGATCAGCAAGGACGACAATCTCCTTAACTCCGGCTTCATCGGAACGGCGGTCATTATCCAAACCCTCGAGAAATATGGCCTTCGCCAGCAGGCAAGGGACATTCTCTTCACCTCCGAATACCCCAGCTGGTTCTATTCCATCGATCAGGGTGCCACCACCATCTGGGAACGCTGGAACAGTTATACCAAAAAAGACGGCTTTGGTGATGACTCGATGAACTCGTTCAATCACTATGCCTACGGTGCCGTCGGAAGCTTCCTCTACGAACGAATCGCAGGAATTGCCCCAACCGCTGAAAAACCTGGCTACGCGGAAGTGCTTGTCGCCCCGATTCTCGATGAGAGCTTTCCTCTAGACCACGCGGAAGCAAGCCTCGACACCCGCTACGGAAAGGCATCCAACGGCTGGAAGAAAACGGATGCCGCCTGGCAAATGACTACCGTGATCCCGCCCAATGCCAGCGGACGTATTGTCCTTCCTTTCCCTGTAGAGAAGATCACCGTAACCAAGGGCGAAGCCAGGTTCAGTGAAGTGAATGGCGAGTCCACAGCCCTCGTTCCGGCAGGGAGTTATCAGTTCGAAATCAGCCGCTAAAACCGTGACCGCCATCTTTGCTCCCATCCGAGTTCTTCTGATCGCACTCGCGGCGACCTGCCTGTCGCAAGCCAGAGAGCAGCCGAACATTCTTTTGATCTCGATCGATGACCTGAACGATTGGATCGGCTGCCTCAAGGGGCATCCGCAGGCAAAGACCCCAAACCTTGATGCCCTCGCCAAACGCGGCGTCCTCTTTTCAAATGCTCACTGCCAATCGCCGGTCTGCAACCCTTCGAGGGCCAGCCTGATGACCTCGCTCTATCCGGAAACAAGCGGCATCTACTTCCTCAACCCGGACATCGGCTCTTCTCCGGTAGCCGCCAAGTCCACACCCCTGCCGAAAAGGTTCGAGCAGGAAGGCTATCATGTCAGTGGCGCGGGGAAGCTTTTCCACAACAAGGAGAACTCGCTCTATATCAGCAACTACGCAGGAAGCTACGGCGGTTTCGGCCCGATGCCGAAGAAGAAGATCAGCCAACCCCACGGACATCCCCTCTGGGATTGGGGTGCATTCCCGGATTCAAATGAGGAAATGCCTGACTTCAAGATCGCCGAGTGGGCTGCGAAAGAACTAGCGAAGCCGAACACTGGAAAACCCTTCCTACTCGCCGTCGGATTCTATCGCCCCCATGTCCCGATGTTCGTGCCCAAGGAATGGTACGACCTCCATCCCCTCGACGAGATCAAGCTTCCGAAAGTCAAAGACGATGATCTCTCCGACCTCTCCGAGTATGCCATCAACATCACCCGCTTGAAGCACGTCGCCCCGACCCAAGAGTGGGTCCGAAGCAGCGGCGAATGGAAGCACGCCGTCCAGTCCTACCTTGCCTCGGTAAGTTTCGTCGACTCATGCGTCGGCACGGTTCTCGAGGCACTCGACAAGAGCCCGCACAAGGACAACACCATCATCGTTTTGTTCTCCGATCACGGCTTTCACCTGGGTGAGAAGGACCGCTGGGCAAAGCGTTCGCTGTGGGAGGATGGTACCCGGGTGCCGGTGATGATCGCCGGGCCTGGAATCGAAGGAGGACGAATTACTAGAAAACCCGTCGGTTTGATCGACCTCTACCCGACCTTGCTCGAGCTTACCGGACTAGCACCGGATCCGATCCATGAAGGACACAGTCTCGTCCCTCTCCTCAAGGATACCGATGCGGATTGGAAACATCTCGCCCGCACCAGCTTCGGTCCCGGCAACGTCGCCCTTCGATCCGAACGCTATCGCTACATCCGCTACGTCGACGGTTCCGAAGAACTCTACGATCACCAGAAGGATCCCCATGAGTGGAGCAATCTCGCCGACAATCCCGAACTCTCACCGGTCAAACAGCAACATGCCCTCCAGCTTCCGAAGGCATTTGCCAAAGCACTCGGTTCCGGATCCACCGGGCATGATTCCTACGCCGCATCAGAAAAAGCCGCGAAGAAGAACTAGGCCCGCCTCGGCATCGCTTTCCCAATCGACTCCCGCTGAACGAAGCTCGTCGGGAATTCCTCCCGCTGCATCGGCAAATCGTCTCCTCCCTCGATACGCGCGATCATCATCTCCACGGTCCTGACCGCCATCTCTTCCAAAGGCTGCATGACCGTCGACAGCGCCACTGCAAGCTGAGCTCCGAGGGGAACGCCATCGATCCCCACCACCGAGAGATCCTCCGGAATGGCGAGGCCCAATTCCTTGGCCGAGCGCATGATCCCAACCGCCGTGAAATCATTGAGGGCAACGATGGCAGTTGGCCGGTCCTGCTCGGCAAGGATCCTCAACCCAACTTCCCGGGCCGCCTCCATCGAAGGACCACACGAGACCACTTCGACATTCGCCCCGTCATCCAGTTCGGCGATCGCGTCGCGGAACAAACGTGGCCGCATCCCGACACGCTGGCCTTCCGACCTCGCCGACAGAAACACGAACTTCCGATGGCCCAGTTCATGCAGCTTGACCGCAGCCTGACGCAGCCCGATCTCGAAATTGGGAATCACCATGTCCACCGACGCCGATCCGGCTCCCGGCATCGCATACACCACAATCGGAAAACCAAGCCGACCCTGATGTTCAAGGAAATCCTGATGGGCGTTCACATCGCTCAGGAAAGCCGCCACTCCATCCACGTCGCGATGGACGAAATCCCCCAGCAAACGTTTCTCCCGCTCAAGATCATTGCGCCAGTTCTCGATCACCAGATCATAGCCCCGCTCCTCAAGCACCACTCCCATCAGCGAAGCAAACTGCGTGAAATACGGGTTCTGCAAATCGGCCACCAGCAGCCCAATGGTGTTGAAACGACCGGCCTGCAAGGCCACTGCCGCCCGGTTCGGCCGGTAGCCGAGTTCCTTCGCGGCCTTGAAGACCCTCTCCTCCGTCTCCTTCGATGCCCATGAATTCGGGCGCCGATTTAGAATGGTCGAAGCCGTGTTCACCGCCACACCCGCCTTCTCCGCAACGTCTTTCAACCGCACCTGTTTCCTAGCCATCGGCGGTATCGGTATCCATAAGAACTATTCTTAGCAAAGCTATTCTTCCTGAATTTCAGTTCCCACCCCAGGGCGATCAAGTTAGGGACAAATCGGCACCCCGTGAGTGTCTTTTGGACCAAGACGGATAGGATATTGGATTCATTGTCCCCAATCCAAGGCTGGCATTTGAGCCCAATCACGATGCTGGACCTGATTTTTACCGGATTCCACAGCCCTCATCCTATTCATCCTGGTCCGATTCCTTCCCCAGCTTGATCGCCCTGATTCCCACCCAAAGAAAAGGCCGGAGCCGCACCATTCCTGCAACACCGGCCATAAGCCCTTCAAGCAATCACCTCATGGAGCATCCTCAACCCGGAAAAAGAACTCCGTGCTCCCTTCCAGTGACGCCGCAGGCACGGTGAAGGTGTCCACCTCGTCGTAGGTTGCCCCATCAGCGGCATCGAAGCCGCTACTCAGGTCAGGAGATGAAGTTAGCACATAACCCGCTCCGCCCGGTCTGAAGGTGATCAGCAGATCGCCACCAGCATTGCGGGTCACCCACGTGATTCGAAGATCGGACACCTCCGGCGCCGCCGGCTTGGAAGTCACGCCCTCCGGCAATTCCGTGTTGGCTGCGACCGGGTCAACATACAGATTGTCGATCAAGGCCGTTCCACTGGAGGCGCCACCAATGACAATCATCGCATTGATCAGAGGATCACTCGTGCCGTTCCTAAATACGAAATCCGTCGTCCCTCCATCGTAGGTGAGCTGTGTCTTCAGTCCACCCGCCGGTTGCACCCACACCTGATAGGTGTCCGAGGAATTGTCGGCAATTATCCAGACATCAAACCAGGTATTGTCGGCCATCAGGTCCGACTGATCCGTCGTCACGCCTCCCGGTGCTCGACCGCCAATGGCAAACGGGGGAACCCCTGCGTTTTGGAAGGCAACCTGTGGCTCGAAGCTTCCAAAAGCAAAGCTGGCAGGCTCGATCAGATCCATCATTCCATAGCTATTGTCCATGTTGGTGCCTGTGTAGAGCTGGAAGAAAAAGGTGCCGATATTTCCATCAATGATCGAGAGTACGGGAGCCCGTTGGTCCAGGCTCTTGTAAACTGATGCTGCCAGGTTTGTTCCCACAAGACTGCCAACCTGGTCACCACCCGCGATCGGCTCAATCGCCACCTGGTTTCGGTTCGGGACAGCCGTCCAACCGTTCACGCCGTCAAAGGTCTCGCCGACTATCATGCCGTCACCCTCAAAGCTTTCGAGCAACTGGAAACCTGCCGTCTGCACCGGCGACGAAGGAGCGGAGCTACCACTCGGAGAGGATCCATTCAGGACCTCGGAGCCATCACTGAATTGATCGTCATCAAAATCCCAATCATTCGGATCACTCCAGTAGGGCTCAAGCGGTCCGGGAGCAGCCGGGAAGTCCACTCCGATATCGGGGTTCTCCCAACCGTCCAGTAGTCCATCCTTGTCGGTGTCAGGATTGTTAGGATCAGTCCCGGTTAGAAAGAGGCCCACAAAGTCAAACGACTCACCCTCCCAGACACCCGTTCCATGCTCCTCGTAGTCGGTGTAGCCGTCTTCGTCCGTGTCGGCGACCTGTGCCAGGGTATTCTGATTAAACTCGTCAAGATTACCGAGTTTGTCGTCGTCCGGATCACCAAGATCACCATTCGGACCATCGTTTAGATCGAGTTCCGTTTCGCCAACGCTCCCGTCATCCAGAGGGTCCAGCATGTTGTCGACCTCCCAGGCATCACTCAAGCTGTCGCCATCCGTCGAGACCAGGGTTGGATTGGTCATTCCAAAACCATGGGAGGATCCTTCAGAGTCCAGACCCGCCACTTCGTTACCGTCGGAAATGCCGTCGCCATCGGTATCCGCCCTATTCGGATTCGATCCGGTATTCTCCGGACTCGTGAAGCTATCAGGCCCCTTATTGGTCTCTACAAGGTCCGAAAGACCATCATCATCACTATCCGTATCCATCGGATTCGTCATGGTTTCGGTCGTCTCTTTCAGATCGCTCAGGCCATCGCCGTCGAAATCCCCACTTCCGGAACCTGGGCCAGGGCCGATCAACAATCCTGTTAGATCATCCAGATTTGCCGCTCCCAGCAACTCAGGATTGGCCAGGTAAAACTGCTCGGTAATGAGCAACTCGGCATTGTCGTCCAATGTGTCCAGGTCCGAATCAACAAAGAGAGCCAAATTCGTTTCCAACTCGTTTGGCACGTCCGGATTCACTCCGAGCTCATCGACGTAAATATTATCCAGGTAGATGACGTCGCCATTGTTTCCTCCCGAGTAGCGCATGTAGATGAAATCCAGCGCGTCCGCACCATTGTTTCGCTGAAACCCGAAGGCATCAAGAGCACCCGATCCTGAGGTGACAAGAAAGCGGTTGGTGGTCGTGGACGCCGCATAGAACTGCCAGGTCTTTGCGGTATCGTCGATCACCATCCAGACCCCATACCAAGTATCTAGTAAAAACTCGGTATCGAGGGTCTGTCCCCCATTGCCACCATCGATTGCCTCCGTATCGGCAACGGCGGTTTCTGAATTGGAACTGTTCTTAAACTGGATGCGGGTGCCGAAATCACCCCAAGCACCTCCCTCGTCAAGATCCGTCAGCGAGAAGGCGAGGTCCAAGTCCTTTGTCGCGCCAGAGGCAACGTAGAACTCGAAGTAAAAGGTCATCATACCACCCGTCGCCGTGATCCCGGTCGCCTTGCGAATGTTTTGTGGCCCCGAGACACCGGTGACTGCCAAAACCTGGCCCGAGTCGTTTGCAGGATTGGGAACCACTGCCAATGGACTTGGGGTGGTCTCAGGAGCAATCCAAGGCGGAGTGATGGTGTCACCGTTGGCAAAATCATCGATCAGCACGAACTGACCGGACGCTCCGATGGTTGTTGCGGCCATGAGACCTAGGGTTTTTTTTGTTATTTTCATTCTAACTGGTTCTGGGTTCTTAATTCTACACTGGGAGCCTCCTCGAGAGCTGTTGAGAAACTGGAAATTATGGTTCCTTCCCCACGCCAACGCCTTCGGCGGTTCAAATCTAAATATTACGCTCTACCATCAGCTCCACGGTTCACCTCAATCAATGGAATTTCACCAGTTCCCCCTAAAAGGGGAGCCTCGAAAACTTATAACAAGTGAGTCCACCGACATGATATCCACCTGAAACCATGCTCAGGAAGTTCCTGCCTTCGGCATCTGCCGAGAGGTTTGATAAAAGCTAAGGAATGGTGACTTCAATTCTGTAGAAGCAGCTGGGTTCCGGATTGGAAACGTCTTCAAAGGTGAGCTCGGATCCCGTGCCTGCAATTCGGGATGAAGCAGGCAGCCAATCGCCGGAAAGGATTGTGGACTTCCTCACCAGGTATGTCCGGCCCAACACGCTGGCCCAGCGGAGGGTGAAATTCCTCGATCCAGGAACCATCTCGACGATGCTGCCAACCTGCAATCGGGAGCTTCCATCACCAGGATCGGTTCCGGCAATGTATTCCGATTCATTTGACTGCCCATCGCCGTCTTCATCACCAGAGCCTGTCTTTTCCTTGCTGCGGAACATTTGAATCTCCCATGTATCGGGCATTCCATCCCGGTCAAGATCCGGCAAGACTTGATAGATGATCCGCGGCCTCGTGTCCGGTGGTCCTGGCACGCCCCCGTCCCCCGAAGTGATCGTGTAGCGAACATCCGTGCCCACCGCAGCGCTCATGCTGAAGCGGAGAAAAATGAACTGTCCTGCTCCCTCCCCCCCAGCATACTGGTCATTCAGATACTCAAGCAATCCAGCACTTGCAACCGAGTCGGTGCGGTAAGTCGCGCCAGTGGCGCTGGTCGGCGTGAGGATTCCTTGCTGCAAGGGAATCGCATCGGTGGTGTCGCCCCCATAAACACCGGTATAGTAGTCCGAATTCAGCACCGTCCTTGCCGCCCTCGAACCCAGTCCGTAGAGATCGACACTCGGCTCGGTCGGGGCCATGTTTCTCGTGTCTTCAAAGTAGAATTCGAAGGATGATGAAGCAAATGGGTCGTCCACCATCCCCAGATCCGGCAATTCAAACACGCAAATCGCACTACGATCATCCGCACTGAAGGTCCGCCCTGCGATCAATGAGTCTGAGTCGGAGTCCATTACTGCGGTTCCGCCGCGAGGGGTTGCATCTGCCGGATCCCCAAACATCGGTCCGCTGGAGAGGCTGAACTCGGTCACCGTAATGACCACCGTATCGCGATGCTTCGCTCCAGTTTCGTCGATCACGGTAAGATTGATGATGTGCTTCCCAAGATCGAGCGTCACCTCGGCTGTCTCACCCGTCGCCAAGGTTGTCGCTCCTTCCGTCCACACATAGCTCGTGATCGGGGCATCTGCGGCCATCGACAAGCTGCCATCAAGCGTGACCTCATGGCTACCATCAGCATCCGCATCCATCACACTTTGATCCGGACCGGCATGGGCCGTGAGCGGAATGCCGCCGTCAATATATGTGTTCAGCATTTGCTCGATCTCCGCCGGCCCTCCATTCTGGAGACCACCGCTAGTGGCGCCGGTAAGCCAGTAGAGCGTCATACCCGCATCCGAGCAGTCGAACTTTCCGGCAATCGCAGGAAACTTGAACTTCACCTCACCGAAGGCGTCGTCCGCCGCGAATTTCCCTCGTTCCCATAACCAGTTGACCCGCGGGTCGGCATGATCCCGCGCCCAGTGCCAGTCCGAGAGATTATTCTTTAGATTCGTATTCTGATCGCTGATGCGGACGACACTCGCACCGGGTGACTGCAAGGAGAGAACATCATCGAGATCGTAATCCTTGCCGATATCATTATTCGGGTGATGGGTGATGATGTAGACATGCTGCATCACTCCCGGATTCGCACCGATGGCGGCTTCATAGATGACGTCGGGCTCGCCCGCCTCGATGATCCAAAGCGGATCCGCAGCGGTCGATGCGTTAAGATCAGCCCTGAGATCCGCGACGGCCTCATCCCACTGAGTGCGGCAGTTCCAGAAGGTCAGATGATCGAATCCTCCCCAGCGACTGGCGGTGCCATCACAACTGATCTGGTTCATTTCCTGACGTAAAAGCTGCTCTGTATCACCTCCTGCCTGATTGAAGATCGGCTTGTTCCTGAGTTCGCACGAATGGTTGTAGTGAACGAGACGATTGGCCACGCCTTTCGCACGAAGCATCGCCAACACGATCGGGGTGGCTGCGACGTCATCCGGGTCGTGCGCATTGCCATCGGTGACGACGGCAAGGCGTCCCGCAGGCGGCCCCTCCGCAGCCGCGCGAGACTGCAGGAATAGCTCGAGGAGTCGCCAGCGCCCGCGCGCCCAGGCGGTGCCGCCGTTCTCAGGAATGAGCCCGTTGGTGTGGGTGTTCGACTCCACCGAAATCTGATCCCCGTTCCTGAGTTTGATGTCACTCCAGGTGTGGGTGTTGGCTTCGAGATCCAGTGGGGAATCCACGCCCACGAGCGGGTTCTGGTAACTCGCGACGACCGAACCATTGACCAGCAATCGATAGGTGGACTCGCCGTCTTCTTCGGTGAGGGTGATGATTTTCACCGCATAACTCCCATCCACGCCGTCAAAGAAGCGGTCGGCACGGCCGAACTTGTCGCGATTGGCAGGCACAGAGGCGTCGATTTCCAGCGCATCGTAACGTGCGACCTTCTTGTAGGCGACCTCACCGGCGTCGATGATGGGGAAATCATCCAGCGCGGAATAGCTGTGATTCGGGATCGAGATCTTTTCCGACTCAGGGAGATTGATGTTCTGAGCCGTGCCACTGGTCACGTTGGCGTGGCGGAAGACGATGCGGTCAATCTTGAACAACTTCGAGCGACCGGAGACGACCAGCTTGTACTCCTGACCGGCTTTGAAGTCATAAATGGCCACACGTTTATTGGTGTCGCCGCCGGGATCGAGGCGGTTCCCTGAAGCCCAGACAAACTCATGGTGGTTTCCTCCGTAAAACTTGGTGTCGCTTTTCAGCAGACTGAGCGGTGCATCGTCGCCGTGGCTGTTGCCCGCGTCGGGGCCGGCGCTGTAGTCGCCTTCCACCCGCACATAACAGTCGTTCGCCACATCAGTACGGCCGCCGACGGTCTCCCGGGCACAGTAGAGATGAAGGTAGTGGAGGCCCGACTGGTTAATCTTGAACTTAAATTCGAGTGGCGAAGTTGCAGGCCCACTCTCGGTCGTATTCCCATTAAAATCGAGATACCCGGAACCGGTAAATCCACTGATACTGGTCTTCTTCAGCCAGAGGTCGTAGGGTGAAGGCGTGTTCTCAATCTCCATCACCACCAAACCATTGGCTTGAAGATAGGTGCCACTGGTCGGGTTACTCCCTCCTCCACCGCCATCCACCACGGTGAAGTTGATCGATAGCGGGGTACCGGCAGTGCCACTGGCACCTCCACCCGTGTATGGCGTGGCCTGGACGGTGTGACTCCCGGGTTCCGGTGTCCATGCGTGGAAGGATCCTTGAGTATCACCAAAAAAGGCATACGGCCTAACCGTCTCTGTCTTGAAATCCGGATTGCCGTCATAGGCAAAACGCACGCTCCCGACCGGGTCGGGATCGGTGATCGCCTCAATGCTCAAATTGCGAGTTGGCAGGGTCTCCAAGTCAATCACAGCCCCGGAAACAAGTGGATCATAGCCAACCAAGGGTTGATTGTTATCAGCATTGATGACCCGCAGTTTGGTGATTACCTGCTGCGCCTGCAGGATCGGTGCAAGCCCCAAAATGGCGCTGCATAGATGGCATAGGGTCTTGTTCATGGAATTTAGTGAAAAAGGAACGATTGAGCTGATCGGCGGGTTTCCAATCAAGGCCTGACTCTAGATTTCAGGGTCGGTAGGATGGCCTCTGCCCACCGTCATCATCAACCAAAAGCCTCGATTCTCCCCCATAATGGGGAGCGCAAAACCAGCACCCGTGATCTCGATTCCTGATGACCCTGAAGTCACCTTTCACGGCAAACGTATTTCAGACTGCCACCCGCGTTGGAGAGAGAAATCAACCGAATGGATTCGGTCCCCGCCTCGCGTTCAACCCAAAACGGCAAGCGGCCCCTCCGGAAAACCGAAGAGGCCGCAATGAAGCAAACTCAAGTTTGGGAAGTCTTCCCCGACTCAGCGATTCCGGCGACGGAACACAAAAAGAAGAGCCGAAGCACCGAGCATCAAAGGAGCACTTGGTTCAGGAACGATAGGAAACGGCGAAGTGTAGGTAATCTGCGGAGCAATCGAAGGGTCTGTCGCTGCAATCGAGCCTTCAATGGCCGTGAAATTCATTCGCTCATTGGTATCCACCTCAGTCTGGAGACTCAAACGAATGAAGGCAAATGTTCCAGCGCCTGTCCCACCGTCATATGCAGCGTTCAGGTAGGTAAGCAAAGTCGCGTTCGCTGCTGAGTCTGTCGAATAAAGTCCCAAGGCTGAGGCCGGGGTCACCAACGCTGCTTGCAGCCCGGTCGCATCCGTCGCGTCACCATTATAGGGACCAGTATAGTAATCTCCAGGCAACACCTCACTGCTTGCCCTGTTACCCAGTGCATAGACGTCGACGGCATAAGGCTCGGATCCGTCGATGTTGGTGGTGCTGAAGTAGTTGACATCGAACGAAGTGGCGGTGAACGGGTCAGCAACCGCACCAAAATTCGGAATCTGAAACACAAAAACCGAGCTACGCTCCGCGGCCCCGAAGGTTTGTCCGACGATGAGTTCGGTCGAGGTGTCATTTTGAACGACACCGTCAGCGCGCACGGTAGCGTCAGCGGGATCGCCAAAGATGGTTGCGGCCCCTGAAATCAAGGGAAGTGCCAAGCTTGCTGAAAGCACTAGAACTCTGGGTGAGATCAGATTAGAAGTCATTTTCATTGTGTTTTTAATTGGGAATCTCGAATGGATAGGCTTTAGATCTATCCAGACCAAAAGGTTAGAACAATTCGTTCGCCATTGGCTATCCCACTTGCGTGGGAGATGTTCTTGATTGGACCATCTTTGATGACAAGATGGACCTCTGCGAGTCGAAGACCTTCCAAGGAGGTCACGGCGGTCCCGCCGCAATGGTCTCCCAAAAAAGTGGGAAACCAATTGATTAGAAAATCAATTCGGACCGGTCATATTCGACTTCCAAAGTCGCCTCCCTAACGACTATCAGCTTGGCAAGGAAGCTGGCATTCGGACGATTTTCAAGCTGGTCAGCTATGGAGCAAAGCCACGCGGCGATGCCTTCTGGGAAGAATTTTGGAGCGATCCTGACAAGACTGAAGTGCACCTTCTTGCGGGCTGGAGCCGTCTATGGATCCGCTACAAGGACGAACCGTCCGTGTTTGGATACCACCTTCTGAATGAGCCGACACGTGGACGTGATTCCGACTACGAGAAGATTCAGAAGGGGCAAATTCTTCCACTACTGCGCCGCCCAACCGATGCCATGCAGGAAATCAGTCCGGATGAATGGGTGCTCATCCAGCCCCTGCTCCGCAAGCCTGAAGACCAGCCGGGACCAGCCGGGACCAGCCGGGACCAGCCGGGACCAGGCTGCGATCCGGTCGTTCCCATCGAGGAATCCTTCGGCAGAGAGAGAGAGTCATCTACGCCCCTCATCTTTACCAGATGGACCCCAGTGTCATTGTGCCAATGTTGGATGACCTTGAACGCCAGGCCGCCATCTCGAAGGTTCCCATACTCATGGGCGAATGGGGACCGCCAACCTACTCGAATACCGACAAAAATCCGCGGCAGCAGAAGCTGCTACACCAAAATCTACCAACTTACGGTCAACGAAATCGACCGGCGATCCATCGGCGGAATCAAGGCGTGGTTCTGTGGCGGCACAAGAAAGATCCCTGCTGGTAACGACGACTGGATGACTTGGGCCAAGACTCAAAGAGCAGGCCATATTCTCTCAAGTGAAACAATCACCCAACGCTCTCAAGGCTCGCTTCGGCTCCTCAAGCGTAGGAACCCGTTGTTAGACATCGACACTCGGATGATGATCCTCGATCTCCCCGGCCCATCCTCGCAAACCGAGACGATTTCATAATCGCCCGTCATCATGTCACTCCATCCGTCAAGAACGGTGGACTTTTGCAACTTGTAGTGTTCGCCTAGAACCAATCCGTTCCTTACCCTCCATTCGATCCGTGCCTTCGAGGGATCCGGATCAGGGGCGATGGAGAGGCTCAAGCTTGAGGGCGATTCGTTCACCAGCGGGCAGCCTCCCGACAGGAACTCAAAGAAGAGCGGATTGCCATCATGGTCACCGGAGTCATCATCGCCATCTGGATCAACCAATCCATACCCGGACTCCCAGACATCAGAGATACCGTTGCCGTTTCCGTCGTCAGTGGCATCCGGCGAGACCTCATCGATCAGATCAATCACGATGCTGTGATCGACGACCCCCGGATTGGGATCGAAGTGGTCGTTGATTCGGACCAGCAGCACATGCTGAGCCTGACGCTCATAATCCAGAATACCGTTCACGCTCAGTTCACCACTTGCTGGATCAAGTTTGAACAAGCCCTGTTCGTTTCCGGAAAGAATCGTATAACTCAGCCGGGATTGATCGCTCACACCATCACGCACATCCGGATCCGTCGCGGTATCCAGGCTGGTCAGCACCCCGACGCTTGCATTTTCAGACACATCCGTCTGCTCCGCTACCGGCGAAGGCGGCACATTGGCGAAGTTGTCGATCCACTCGGATAGCAAGGCGAGCCCCTCGTCATCAAACGCATTGGAGGCCAGCGGTGGCATCTGGGTATAACCATTGAATGTCTCCTTGCCAGGGATGGCAGCACGCGCGTTGACCCGGTTCCAGATGGCCGAGCTCGCCTTGTCCCCCACTCTTACCACATGATCGCTGTGGTCAGGAGTCGCCTCGCTCAGCAGGGATCCGTAGAGCATGCCGGTTTTCTCCATCGTCAGCTCGGGGCGCCCGTCCCACGATGGCGGACCGCTTCCACCCGGCTGATGGCAATACGCGCAGTTCACCGCCAAATAGGATCGCACCCGTGTCTCGATATCAACCGACGTGTCGGAGGGACGATGATACTTCGGCAGCGAAGACGAATCACCCGAGTAGCCTGTGATATAGCCGGCCAAATCCAGCAGATCGATCATGTTGCCGCTCTGTCCCGCCATGGTTCCCTCGAGATTGAGCTGACGGGTGCTGGTGCTCAGCGCATGCCCTGCCACCGGTGAGTGACAGGTAAGACACTCCGCTCGCGAGGGGATGTGCCACGGCAAGACCTTGTTCTCGCCCCCCTCGGTGTAGCTGATCTCAAAGTCCTCACCGCCCAAGGCCGCGAGACTGGCGGAGGTCCCGGCTTCATTCCATCGATAGGAGACGCCGTAGGATCCACCTTCATTGCGCACCAGGACCCGCGTTTCGAGCCGCTTCATGTTGGTCCCCGGATTGTCCCGATCGAGATCAAAATCAAAGTGCTTCACCCAAACCATCCCCTCTGGAAAATCCCAATTTTCGTCGAGTGAGTAAACCATCCTATCAGCCAGATCCTTGATCACGAACCAGCGTGATTTTTCCGCGCCGTCTGACCAGAACTTCAAGTTCGGCTTGTAGGCCACCACTCCCGGATTGGGCTCAAGGGTCAGCGGATCGGCAAAGATCCCGGTTTCCGCGAGTGTTGGCGGAAAGGCGCTCGGCGCACCGGACTCGGTGATCCTCATCAGCTTCCCACTACCCCCGACATAAAGAATCAGCACGTCACCCGTCACCGGATCCTGATGAAAGTCCACAATCGCATTTCCTGGACCTTGCAGTTCCGGATACTCGGTGACGATCGGCGGATTGGAAGGATTCGCATCCCGCTCGATCGTCCAAACTCGTCCGGACCCGTAGTCGCCTCCAATGTATTTCCCAACGAACTGCGCCGTCGAACCGCTCCGGTAGAAAAACCCACCAATCGCCGAAGTGTTTCCCTGCGTGTGGGGATACTCCCAAAGCGGAGGCGTGTGAACCGTCGGCGGAATTCCATGGCTGAACAAGGTCGAAACATAGGTACCCTCATAGTAGGACCAGCCGGCATTCTCGCCCTTCTTCAATACGGTGAATTCCTCGCGCTCCTTGCGTCCCACATCACCGATCCATGCCTCGGTCTCCCCTGTGCTGTCATTCGTTTCGAGGTGGAACTTGAAGGGATTGCGCAAACCATTGGCCCACATCTCAGAGCGCACGTCACCAAGCTCACCCGACGCCACCAGGTCGACTCCATTGAAAACCCCATCCCAACTTCCGTTCAAACTGGTGTGGACGTACGGGTTGTCGATCGGGATGTAGAAGTTGGGATCCTGCGTCGCCGGGTTGCTGTAAACCTCGTACTTCCCCGCCCCGTTGAGTCCACCATTGGCCGCAATCGAGTAGTGGGGATTCGGTTTCAGGTTCGCGGGGTTTTTCTTCACATCGATACGAATGATCGAGCCATACTGGTCCTTGGTGATGAACTGCGCGTTGCGGAAGGGCTCGTTCTGCTCACCCTCGTCGCCGAAGCTCACGTAAAGATACCCTTCCGGCCCGAACTGGGCATCGTTGATCGAGTGGTAGGTCGCTTGCTCGGCAATGTTCAGATAGGAAAACTCGGTTGCCAGCACCGCATTGTTCTCGGCGTTCGACATGCCATTCGAAACCGCATCGGCAATGTGTGCCGCACTCAGCGTGAAACGCGAGACCCTGAGGTCGCAGGTGACGGTGCTGAAAGGCTCATCGTCCTTCATCAGATTCGGAACCCCGCTCGATGGGATCCGACTCTTGTCGCCCTGATAGTTCACCACAATATGACGACTTGTGGCGAAATCCGGAAAACACTGGATCGAATAGATGCTGCGGCCGTTGGTGAAGTTCGAGAGCGAGGAGACATTGAGGATCTCGACCTTCCTCGGACTGGAGACCCTCGTGTCCGGAATATACCAGATCTGCCCTTTGATCGAGGCAATCAGGAGGGCCTCGGGCGTTCCGGGCACCGAAGTCACCGCCACCGCCGTATTGAAAGTCAGACCGGGTAGCGCATCGACCAGTTTGAGAGCCCCTCCGGCTGGTGGACTCTCCGGCATGTTCACCGTGGTATTCGGCAGACGCAGCGCATCGCTGATCGTGATCTGAACCGTCCCGCTCCCTGCGGTTCCATCCTCCGCGGCGATCTCATAGGTGAACGAGTCCCCTCCAGCGATGGATCCGGTGTGCTCATAGACGAGCATGTTCCGAGACGCATCAAAGATGACGCTGCCCGATGCCGGTGAAGAGGTGATCATCACGCTAGAGGGGTCGATCGAGCCGAGACCAGCGCTATCATTGAGACTGGGATCAAAGGCAACCGAGTTTCCGACTCCAAGCGTCAGGAAGTCATCACCGACAGTGACTTCGTTGCTCAGGACCGTGCCGTTCAGCACGATGTTGTCGAAACTTCCGTTGTCGTTGTAGGTTCCAAAGCCGAACTGCAATCCGCCAACAAAGCTCAGCAGGTCCGGCGTGCCGGCACTACCGCCATCGAGCGTCACCGAGGTGGAGGCAATCGTACTGTTGTTGCTGGAACGCTTGATCAGAAGACCGAGAACTTTGGACGTCGGATTCCAATCAAGGGAGACCCGATACCAGACTCCCTGCACCGGTGCCGTATCGACAAAGGCATTGAGGGCGACGCCCGCCCGCTCATTTCCCTCAATGTAGAGGAGATCACTGTTGTTGACCGTCTCATTGAAAACCAGAGTGAAGAAATTCCGGCCGTCTAGATCGCCAAAGTAGACTGCAGCATCGTCGTTGGTCGCCCCCTCCGAATCGAATTTCAAGTCAAGCTCCAGACCCCATGGTTGGGCGGGTGAAACCACCAGTTCCGGCACTTGCACCCACGCCCCGGGGACACCTCCGTTTCCGACGTTGTTGGAAATATTCGGACCCACATAGCCGGCATTCCCAGACGTTCCTCCAGATCCGTTGTGACCATTTGCCAAGGAGTACTTGTTGGGATTTCCCCCACTGTGGTTGTCAACATAGGTCCAGGCCGGAAGACCACTTTCGAAGTCCTCATCCACAAGCGTTAGGGCCTGCAAGGGAGAAGCGACCAATGTCATCAACCCACAAACAAGCGAAACGCGGTGCCGAGATGAAGGCACCCTCCGATTTTTGCTGATCCGAATGCTCATCGTTCTAGCCGAAAAGGCTGAGGCTGCACAATTCACGCAACCCCAGCCGAGATCGGTTCGATTGGCACGCTCAAGGCGCGTCCTCAACACGGAAGAAGGATTCCGTGGCGGACCCCAGCGACGCAGCAGGCACCGTGAAAGTATCCACCCCATCATAGGTTGCTCCCTCCGCCAATTCGAAATCCAAACTCAGATCCGGCGATGAGGTAAGGACATAGCCCGCTCCTCCAGGACTAAAGGTGATCAGGACATCTCCCGCCTCGTTTCGCGTCACCGAAGTCACCTTGAGATCGGATACTTCCGGAGTCGCCGGCTTCGAGATTACCCCGTCGGGAAACTCCGTGTTTGCCGCAATGGGGTCGACGTACAGGTTGTCAAAGTAACCGGTCCCGGTCGTCGCTCCGCCCATTACCATCAGAACGTTGATGAGAGCCCTGGTATTCTGACCATTTCGAAACACAAAGTCAGTCTCCCCTCCATTGAATGTTACCTGCGTCTTCTCACCTCCCGCGGGCTTGACCCACAATTGGTAGGTGTCGTCCTGATTGTTGACGACTATCCAAATGTCATACCAGCTGTTGTCCACGAGTAGATCCACCTGATCGGAAGCAACACCTCCCGGGTCCCGCCCACCAATCGAATAGGGAGGAACCCCCTTCGTATTGAACGAGAACTGCGGCTCGAGATTTGCGAAAATGAATCCAGTTGACGGCACATCGATGTCATCACTCAGACCATAACTGCTGTCCATTACAGTACCCGAGTAAAGCTGGAGGAAGATGGTGCCCGTCTGACCTTCGACGATGGAAAGCACCGGTGCCCGGTAGTCCAGGCTGTTGAGAAGACCAACTACCGCACTACCCGCACCTATCATGCTACCAACGGCATCTCCGCCTGCGATTGGCTCTTCGGCCACTAGGTTTGCCGTATCAGAGACTCTCCATCCATTCACTCCATTGAAGGTCTGTCCAATGGTCATGCCCGGGCCCTCGAAATTCTCGAGCAACTTGAAACCCGCGGTTTGGACAGGGGCTTCCGATCCATCGGGATCGCTGCCGTTCAAAACCTCGGTACCGTCGCTGAACTGATCGCCATCGGTATCCCAGATGTTCGGATCACTCCAATAGGGCATGTCTGGACCAGGTGCTGCCTGATTCGCCGCAGCATTCGGGTGATCCGGGTTCTCCCAACCATCGAGGATCTTGTCGTTGTCAGTATCGGGATTGAGAGGATCGGTGCCTGCATGGTATAAGCCCGGGAACTCAAAGGACTCGAATCCATAGAATCCGGTCCCGTCTTCCTCATAGTCATTGTAGCCGTCATCATCCGTATCGGCGACCTGTGCCAATGTTTTCCGGTTGAACTCACCGAGATTGCCGAGTTTGTCGTCGTCCGGATCGCCAAGGTCACCATTCGGACCGTCATTCAGATCGATTTCCGTTTCCCCAAAGCTTCCGTCATCCAGGGGATCAAGCATGTTGTCGACTTCCCAGCCATCAGCTAGACTGTCACCATCCGTGGACACTAGGGTTGGATCGGTCATTCCAAAACCATGGGTATTTCCTTCCGAGTCCAGACCCGCCACTTCGTTGCCATCGGAAATGCCGTCCGCATCGGTATCCGCCTTGTTCGGATCCGATCCGGTATCCTCCGGACTCGAGTAGCTATCGGGACCCTTGTTGGTCTCCACAAGGTCCGAAAGACCGTCATCATCACTATCGCCATCCATAGGATTGGTCTTGGTATCGGTCACCTCCTCCAGATCGCTCAAGCCATCGCCGTCGAAATCCCCACTTCCGGCTCCGGGGCCGGGACCGGCAAACAGGCCCGTAAGATCATCGAGGTTTGCCTCGCCCGGAAGCAACTCGGGATTGGCCAGATAAAACTGCCCGGTAATGAGAAGCTCGATATTGTCGTCCAACAAGTCCATGTCCGAATCGACGAAAAGAGCCAGGTTCGTCTCAAGCTCGTTTGGCACGTCTGAATTCACCCCGAGCTCATCGACGTAAATGTTGTCCAAGTAGATGACGTCACCATTGTTGCCTCCCGAGTAGCGCATGTAGATGAAATCCAGCGCATCCGCACCATTGTTTCGCTGAAAACCAAAGGCGTCGAGAGCACCCGATCCAGAAGTGACAAGAAAGCGGTTGGTCGTCGTGGTCGCAGCGTAGAACTGCCAGGTCTTTGCGGCGTCATCGATCACCATCCAGACCCCGTACCAGGTATCCAGCAAAAAGTCGGAATCAAGGAGCTGCCCCCCGTTGCCACCATCGATTGCCTCCATGTCGGCAATGGCGGTTTCCGAATTGGAACTGTTCTTAAACTGGATGCGGGGGCAGAAATCGCCCCAAGCGCCTCCCTCATCAAGATCCGTCAACGAGAAGCCAAGGTCCAAATCCCTCGTTGCTCCAGAGGCAACGTAGAACTCGAAGTAAAGGGTCATCATGCCGCCCGTCGCCGTGACCCCGGTCGCTTTGCGGATATTCTGCGCCCCCGAGACACCTGTGACCGCCAAAACCTGACCCGTGTTGTTTGCGGGATTGGGAACCACTGCCAATGGGCTTGGAGTAGTCGCAGGGGCAACCCAAGGCGGCGTGATGGTGTCACCGTTGGCGAAGTCATCGATCAGTACGAACTGGCCGGACGCACCAATGGTTGTCAAGGCCATGAGGCCCAGTGTTTTTTGGGTTATCTTCATTATGGGTTTCTTTCAGGTTCTTGATTCACGGGTTGTCGCCAGACAGTCAGCAGAGGAATCTTGGCTGTTCTAGGTCGCTGACATCGCCCTCTCAAGCTACGACACGTGACTGTCACGGCAGCGGTGCCTCTCAGGCAACGGAATTGCGTTCACTACCACTAAAAGGGGAGCCCAATTTGATGGGATGACATCTCCAATCATTCAGCATTATGCCGACATGGAGCCTGCCTCAACACGACATCCCATCAGCGATTTGGGACACAACCTCGTCCATCTGCTTGGGTTGTCGCTCATCGCTGCCGCCCTCTCACAAGCACAAGCTGTGGCGGGTGAGGTTCCAAGTCACCAGCGGATTTTTGATGCCCAGGGCCGCCAGCTGATTCCTGGCGGCTTCGTCACCCTTGAAAAGCTTCCCTATACCTCTGAGGACTATCGGAGAATGACTCGCATGGGTGCGGGATTCCAGGTGATCCGCGTTCCGATGGGACTGATCGGCGCGTGGCCGGAAACCGAAGCGGATCCCAAGGCAATTGCCCATTTCGATGAACTCGTCCGTCTCGGGCGAGAGGCGGGCATGTATACGGTTTTCAAGTTGGTCAATTATGGGGCCAAGCCGAGAGGTGATGCCTTCTGGGAGCAGCTTTGGACCGATTCAGAGAATGCTCAGGATCACCTTATTGAGGGATGGACCCGACTTTGGGTCCGCTACAAGGATGAGCCATCGGTATTTGGCTACGACCTCCTCAACGAACCAACCCGGGGCAATGACCCCAACTACGAAAGGATCCAATCGGAACAACTCCTGCCGCTGCTGCGACGGATGACCGATGTCATGCACGAAATCAGTCCGGACAAATGGGCGCTTTTCCAGCCCTTGCTTCGCAAACCCAATGATCAACCGGGGCCCGGCCGGGATCCTGTCGTGCCGATCGAAGAGCCTTTTGGAAGGGATCGGTCCATTTACGCACCCCACCTCTACCAGATGGACCCTGAGGTCATCGCACCGATGCTTGATGACCTCGAGCGCCAGGCGGCCATCTCCAAGGTGCCCTTGCTGCTCGGCGAATGGGGCTCGCCGGTCTACTCGGACACCGACGACAGACCAAGTGAGCAGCAACGCTACACAAGAATCTACCAACTTACCGTCAATGAAATCGACCAACGAAGCATCGGCGGAATCAAGCCCTGGTTTTGTGGCGGACAGAGGGAGATTCCGACTGAAAAGAAGGGGCGCTGGATGACTTGGTCCATCTTCTCTGATCCTTCTCCCACGGGGAAGGTGGAACGGAAGTATCTCACCGATGTCATCGCCCGGCCTCGTCCGATCGTCGTAGCAGGCACCTTGGAGCGCTACCGAAACGACTTTGAGAACCGTCGCTTTGAAGCCATCCTCAACACGGATTCATCTCTTGGTGAAACCGAGATTTTTATTCCTGCGGAACGCCATTACCCAAGCGGCTTTGTCGTGGAACTTGGATCCAGTTTGTCTCTAACGCTTCATCAGGATTCTCTCCACTTGGAAGTTTTGAGCGCCACGAATGCAATGGATCGTGAACAGGCCAGGCATCTGAGCTGGGACAAGAGCAGGCAGCGGTTGGTTATTGGGAAATGGATCGGTGAACCGAGAACACTTGCGCTCCGCGTTTCTCCCATCAGCCGGAACTGAACCGGATCCTCCGGGACTTGCTCTTGGAACTCGCATTGGGGTTTTCCCGAAGAGAATCCGACCTCAGCGGACTACAATCCAGAACGGATGCCTCAATCCGCCACTCCTATCGAATCTGTCTATTTCGGCAATCGAGATCTCAACTGACTTGTCCTGGCTATTCGGCATGATCCCATCTTTCCAAACCCTTCCTCTCATCTTGAAATAGAGCGGATGGAAACGCGCCACGGAAACCATGCTTAGCCCGATCTCCCACCCCAATACAAACCCGACAGCCCCATTTCCCTCGGAAAAGGGAAAGCCTTCCCGATCAGACTCACCCTTCGACCCAGCCCCCGAACCGATGGTACGATCGGGTTTCCAGGCCACCTCCCCCTTTTGTTCGCTTCACTTCTTTCAAACCTCAATCTTCACTTCTCGGACTTCAACGGGAGATCGACCAGTGGCGAAAATCCATCCATCACTTATGACCGCCCCCCGTCGTGTCGCTATTGTGCTAGCCCTGCTTGTCTTCGCTCAGCCATTGCACAGTAGGGAATCAGCCGACTCTAGCAAAGAAGGTTCGGACCTCGTCTATTTCAATGAAGGCCATCTGGCACGGGTGAAGTCGGCGATCAGGGCCGGAGACCCCTACTTTCTCGAGAACTACCGTAAGATTCTCGCAGAAAGCGAGTTGCTGCTAACTCAGCCAGCCGATCCCGTCGTCAACAAAACCATGATGCCTCCCAGCGGCGACAAGCACGACTACCTCTCATACGCACCCTACCGCTGGCCTGATGAAGACAAGGCAGACGGCCTCCCTTGGAAAGCTATCGACGGGGTGACCAATCCGGCAGCCCGGGGGCCCGATACCGACTACACCCGGCTCAGTGACTTCTCATCGGCCATGGAAACCCTCAGCTTCGCCTACTATTTCTCCGGAGACACGCGTTATTCCGACCGGGCGCTTGAACTCATGGAGCTCTGGTTCGTGAACCCGGATACTCGCGTCAACCCCAACCTCAACTACACCCAGCACGTTCCGGGACTGGCTGAAGGCCGGGCGGCCGGGATTCTCGAATGGGCGCGGATCTCCAATGTGATCACGGCGATGCAGATTTTCGAACGTGGTGAAGTTCTGCCCGCCGAACTGAAGGCCGAACTCCTTGGCTGGATGAATCGCTACCTCGACTGGTTGGTGACAAACAGGCTGGGGAAGGAGGCCGACAAGCTCCCACAAAATCACGCCAACTGGTACAATTTCCAGGTCGTCGGCCTGATGATCTATTTGGGCCGGCTCGACGAGGCTCGGGCCAAGGTTGAGGACGCCAAAACCTCCCGTATCGCGGCACAGATAAAACCGAACGGCCAGCAGCCGGGCGAAACCGGCAGGACGAAGTCAATGCACTACTCGTGCATGAACCTTTGGGCATTGGCCAACCTGACCTACATGGGTCGTGGACTTGACGTGGACCTGTGGGAGTTCAGAACGAAGGATGGCAGAAGCCTTCCGCAGGCCTATCACTTTCTTGAGCCCTTTGCCTTGGGTGAGAAAGAGTGGCCCTACAAACAGATCACCCCAGGAGGGGCCGCGGCCGCGATCGAGGCAGAGTTGAAACCCTTGTTCAGCAAAACCTCGACCCTGCTGGAAACCGATTTACTCAGGCCTCCACCCGGCACACGGATCGACCTTCTGCCGATCGACGCCCTTCGCTATCCGCCCAGAGCCAAGCTAGCCAACCCTGGCGCACCCACGAAGACGAAAGATCGGAGCGACTGAACAAGGCGCTGGATTTCCGGCTTCAAGGAGTCGTCGCCTCAATCCTGTAGAATCCCTGCCTTTCATCACGGGAGACTTCAGCCTTAACCGAAATCACCCCACCGGTGCCAGGAATTGGATCCGAAAGCGGCGTCCAATCGTCTTCCAAGGTGGAGGACTTCATAGCCCTGTAGCTTCGACCCGGCACACTATTCCACCGGATGACGATTCCACCGGTATCGTCACCCTCGACTTCCTTGATGCGAAAGAAGGACTGCGGATCCTTCGGATTCGTTCCCGCGACATGCTCTTCAAGATCCGTGCTTCCATCCCGATCTTCGTCTCCCGTCCCGTCCCGGTTCAGGCTACCGAAATAGCCCAACTCCCAGCTGTCGACCATGCCGTCCAACTCACTATCGAGCTCGGTCTGCAACCACTGCGTGTAGCCTAGAAAAGCCTGCTCATTGCTTGAGCGTGAAGCCATCTCTCCTCCCTCCAGCAATTGATCGATGCCTAGATGATCGATGTTCGCACCGCTTGATCCGATCGAGGTCAACCGCACGGTATTCGCACCTGAATTCAAACTCAGCATCACGGGCTGAAGCCCCCAGATCGTCCAGCCACCCGTCGCGGGAAATCCGAGCGAGGGAACCACAGTGACTCCATTGACCTTGAGTTCGAGTGGCCGGTTTCCCGAGAGAAGCGAGTAGCGGAAATTCGCCGAATACTCCCCTGCCGAGTCGACCGTCACATCCCACTCGATATCCTCGCCACCGGCCGCAACAAAGTCCACGTAACCCGAACCCGTATAACCATCACTGCTACTGGCCTCGATAGATCCGCCACCCAGAGTCGCGTCCTCAGCCTCGTAGGTGACGAGGTCTGAAGTCGAGGTTGAGGTCGCTTCAAACAGACGAACCCGATAGTCCAAAGCCAGGCTTTCGCCCTGCCCGATTGGCTGGCTGAAATAGTAGCCAAAGCGTCCGTAGGTGCGCTGTGAGAGTTCTTCGACCGGATTTCCCGGAGCGTTGAAGAGCCCCACTCCATAACTCCTGGCTCCTCTGCCGAAAAGCATCTGACTCCACTCCAAGTCGTTTCCCGCATACAATCCGGCCGGAGATTCCATGAACCTCGTTTCATTGGTGCGGCCACTCACCTCGTCATGGGCCCGGAAGTGAAAGCCCGCATGCTGGAGATCACCACCCACATTCAGCGCACGGGCAGCCTCCAGCTTGCAATGGGTGTCGACCTGCGTCACCCCTTCCGGTCGCGAGATTGAGATGGTCCGCCATTCGGTCAGCAGTCGCTCGCCTGGATCATCCGGCGTCGCCATCCAATCAATCCGGACAAGCAGGGACACCCCGTCATCCTCGATCACCACCTTTTCGATTTCCGCCGTGCTCATCCGACCGGTATCCATGTGCCAGAGGTCGTGGCTTCCCAAAGGGGAAACAATCTCATCCCAGCCGATGAAGACTCCCCGATGGTGCGGAAACTGCGCGTCCGGCTCGTCCTGAGTGACAATCTCACCATCGACACCAAAGAGGCTCAGGTGAGGCTTCGCCGGAGCATCCCCCTCGAAAACAAACTGCGCGATCATGTCGCCGTCCTCCCTGATCTCCATGATCTCCCCCTTTTGCGTTGGATGATTCTTTCGCTCCACCGTCCACCCGTCCGGGGGCTCCGGAGGTGGAGTCCCCAGCGTGAAACGGATCTGTGGACGAATCGTTGGATCACCGGAACCTCCATTTGCCGCAAGGGCCCCATCGGTGGAGGTGAAGACGTAGCGAACATTGTTGTTCATCGCCGCATCATTGCTGAGCCGCAGAAACACATACTTCAATGCGCCCGCGCCGCCCGCATACTGTTCGTTGAGGAAAGCCACCAGATTGGCATCTCCCGCCGGTGTTGTCTGCCCCACTCCGAAGGCACTCAAGGGAGTAAACATGCCATCCTGCACGAGTGTGGCAGCAGCATCCGGAGAACCATCCCCAAAGTAGTCGCTCGCAACAACAATCGGCGAAGTCGAAACACGCGGAAGACCGTAGAGATCTAGATTCGCTGTCGGCACGGTCCCATTGTGGTGGGACGTGAAATCCACCGCAAATGATGCCGTGCTGAAGGGATTGTCTTCAGGGCCCAGATCTGGAAGCTTGAAAACGAACACCGGTGAGCGGTTCACGCCGGCACCACTGCCCGCTCGCCCCGCAAAGAAACTCGCGTCGCTCGCCGTGCTGCCCATATTTCCATTCGAGATCGGGCTCGCATCACCAGGATCCCCCAAGATGACCGCTTCCACCATGACTACGACCGTATCACTTCCCGTCACGCCCGCATCATCAGTCACAGCGAGCGTCAAGGTGTGGCTTCCGGGAGCAAGCGAGACCGTCGCATTGGCACCAGTAGCCACGACGACTCCGCCTTCCTCCCATTGCCAGCTGACAATCTCTCCGTTCGCAGAGAAGGAACCACTTCCATCGAGTTCGACATTCGCAGAGACTCCGTCTTGAGAGAGCACGCTTTGATCGGACCCGGCGTCCGCGACAGGGACTGACGTCGGGGGCAGCAGCCGCACCTTGTCGAAGGTCGCCGAGCAAATCTCCTCATTCACTTTGCTGGAAACCACTAAACCCAGGTGCACCGTCTGGCCCATCCCGATGGTTTCCGAACCTACCGAACTCCAGTTCAGCCCATCGCTGGAGTGGAATCCCGTGAAGAGGTTTCCGACCCGGGTGATCTTCACCCAGCGCGGCGCCTCGACGTTCGGAACACCGATCTTCGTCGTGTCGGATCCATTGTCCAAACGAGTATTGAATTCCAGTCCCTGGCTTGAAGTGACGAGAATAGAGGCATTCTTCGAGTTCGCATTTCGATTGCCACGGATCATCACACCCGCTCCGGCTCCCGGGTCGGTATCGATCAGATCCCGGACCCGCGCCGTGATCTCGCAATCTCCCGTGATCACCTGATAGACGAACTGGCATTCATCTGCCGTCCCTCCCACACCATCACCGGCACTCTCGACCGTGTAGACACCCTGGGATCCACTGACGTGTCCGGGCACCGGAGGCGTTCCCAGATCGAGGGAGATCCACGGATCAATCGGCACATCTTTCCTGAACTCGATCTTCTGGAACGAGAATGATGAGAGCTGCACGCTGAGCTCCAGCTTCGACGTGCCTGCGGCATTCCCTGGAACCGTGGTGATGCCATTCCAGCCGCTCCACTGAAGTCTTTCAAACCGATCAAAGTCGTCTTCGTTCTTCCAAAGCGTCTTGCCCGGCTCCTCAAGAATCTGGCTGAGATAGCCGTTCTTGTCGGTCTGATTGGGCGAACCCGGGCGAATCCGATTCGTGACCCAACCACCCTCGCTCACCCATTTTCCGGCAAGCGGATACTTTTTCACGAACAATTGCTGAGCGTTCGTATCCTGATCGTAGGTTGCGACCCGATATTCATACGCTTCCCCGGTTGGAACCGGAATCGTGAACGAAAGCTTAACCGTTTCATCCGCGATATAGGCAGGGTTCTCATTGTAGCTGTATATCAGCGCGTCAATCGAGGTGCGTGATGGATCGGCCGCATAGATCCCATCAATCCGATTGAGGCTGTTGGACGGTGATCCGCTCTTTCCACCCGCATACCGGTCCTTCCCAAGCATCGTTGCAAGCGCCAGATGGGTGGGATCCTTGGTATGATCGCCCCAGCTATAGACATTCATAATCGAATTCTCATACATCATCTTCGCCATCCTCGTGACGAAAGCCGGACCGTGTGAGGACCCGACACCCATGTTGAACCCGTCGTCATCCCTCTCTGTAAAAATCGAGTACTCGGGAAATTCCAGACGTGCGTTCGGGTTCCAACCGGGAGCATCGATGAAGGGCTTGAGATCATCCTCGTACACCCGATCGACATCGACCTGCCGGCTTTCGGTGTAGAACGGATAGTAGGACATCCCGATGAAGTCATACTTGACGTTGTTCTGAGCACACCACGTGACAAACTCAGGGCCATAGCGACCATTCCCCCCCGCCCCGAGGAAATGCGCTCCCAGCTTCGCGTTCGGCAATACCGAGAGCACCGCATTCGCCGTGTTCCGGTAGTGATTGAAGAAATCCGTTTTCGAGCCGGCCCAGTGGTGTGGGTAGTAGTCCGACTCAGTTCCAATTCTGAAGCGCCACTTCTCGACCTGCTCCAAGCCGTAGGTCTCGACCAGCTTGTTCATCGCGGCCTTGATGAAATCGCTCCAGGCAAGCGGATCGCTGGGTGGAAGGGAGTTCCCATACGTGGTCACCTGGTTCGCCGCCGGGTAGTCGTCGTCAGGTCCGCTGCCGAAGCTGAAGCCGCGCTGAAAATCCCACGGAACATTGTCGAGGACGAGCTGATGGATCTCGTGACCTTCCGACATGACCGCATCAATCCGTTCGGTCAACTTCGCCCATCGGTAGGCGTACTTCCCCTGAGCATCATCCCAATAGCAAACATCCTCACTCCTGTCCGGAACGCCATTGACCGACCACCCTCCAAGCAGCCGAATGCAGTTCATGGTATTCTCCTTGGGAGCCTTCTGGGGGCCGACGTTCGGATAGGCCGGGATCTCGTTCCGAACGGTCCAGAAATTGTAGATCGGAGCACGACGATTGCCCGGATCAGTGAAGTCCCCGGTGAGAGCAAGCTCCGAGCGGGCCGTCTGCACGGCCAAAAACGCCCCAGCGAAGAGGAGAATGCAGGGTTTCAAATGAGAAAAGGAACTTGTTGGGATCTAGGTGCCCGCGAACGATTTGAGGATTCGCTCCATCTTCCGCATTGGCCGCAGGCGGGACCATATGCTTTTCATTCTTGGCCTCTTTCCGCTTCCCACGCAAATCTCGTGCAACCTTCTCCCTCAAAAAGGGGAGCACTCCGACGAAGTCGAAACGGTAGCGACCTCTCCGGTTGCACCGAAGAGGCCACAGGAAGTTCAGTGGGATGGAGACGCTCTAGCCCTGACGGCGATTGCGACGCAGACCAAGGAGGAGTGCCGCACCACCAAGAAGGATCGGAGCACTTGGCTCAGGAACTGCCGTAAAATTGATGGTCGGCGCGAGCGAGGCATTGTCCGCAGCGATCGCACCTTCACTCGTGGTTGTGTTGTAGCGTACATCCGTCCCCACAACTCCGTCAGTACTCAGCCTGATGACTGCGAAATTCCCAATGCCGTTGCCGCCATCATAGGCTGAATTCAAGTATGCAAGCAGCGAAGCGTTGGCACCTGCCCCAGTCACGTAAACCGTTTCGACCGCGGTCGACGGGGTAAGGTAGTCATCCTGCAGGGCAACCCCAACAGACCCATCAGTTTGATAGACTCCAGAGTAGTGGTCCGCACCGGTAATGGCAGTAGTCGAGCGACTTGCCAATGCGTAGAGATCGACATTCGGCTGCCCATCGACCATATTCTTGGTGCTCTTGAATTCGACACTGAAACTGGCCGATGTGAAGGGGTCCACGGTCGCACCCAAATTCGGCAGAGCGAATAGGTAGATGGAACTCCGGTCTTCAGAGGCAAAAGATCTTCCTGTAATCAATTCGTTTGACGTCCCATTCTGGACGGAACCATCGGCCTTGATCGTAGCATCAGCAGCGTTGCTGATGATTGTGGCTCCACAGGCTGCGGAAGTGAGAATGGCTCCAGCTCCGATTACGGCAGCTAGGGAAGCTAGATTTTTTTGATTCATAGTGTCTGGATTGTTTGGTTCAGTGGTTAACGCACTCTATTCTTCAGCTGCGAAACGAATTGCTTCCTTCTTACAAAGGTAGCATTTCTCGTCACAACCAGCAGATCCTAGGTGCTTCTCATCATCCTTGCCTATCCCCGTTAAGTGGGAACCCCGGAGTCGCCGGCCGTAGCAAGCACTGCAACACGGACAAGGATCCATTCTTCCCTGTCCCCATCATTTCTCTCGCCTCGATCCCGAAGGGAACTCCGGCGGAACTCGTCGACCAATCGTCTTCCACGATGGGTTCTCGGTGTGAAAGCCCTCAAACCCGGCTGGCAATTGGTCCGGGGGCCGCACGGCGCTCCTGCACACGATGTGCCGTGCCCAGGAAGAGACAATTCTCATCCCACAAACGTGTGAGTTGGCTCACACCCGATCGGGCAAAAGCCCTTGAATTGGAGCACTTCAGGACGCCTCCCATGACACCCGTTGTTCCCTTTCAATGTCACGTCTCGCTTCATTCCCATTGTTCTGATCAGATCGAGCTTGTGGCCTACCGCGCTCCTGCCGTCCTGATCCTTTTGCTGCTCTCCGAAGTTGGACGATCTGATGTCCCCCCGCTGACGCCCTACTCATCGGACGACCACACCCTCCACCTCTGGCATCTCGACGAGTCCGCTCCCCCATTCGGAGATATCGGCCGTTTCCCCACACCCCTGCGAGGTCTCCTAAATGGAGCCGAACCGGGTCAGCCCTCCATTCCCAATCTCAGGAATGCCATCTCCTTCAACCATGACGCCGGTGGTGAACCTGGAACCGAAAACCTCAAGGGCGCGATTCTCACCATCTCACCGAGGCTCCATGCGGACAACAGGGACAATGCTCCGCCTTCGTTCAAGTACTTTGGCAAGGACGGCGCGTTCACCTTCGAAGCACTTCTGAAATTCGATACGCTTCCGGCCGACGCCGAACAGTCAGAACTCACCATCCTTTCGATGGATGACGACCTTGACTCCCGAATCTTCAGGTTGCTGATTGACCGTCAGGGGATCCTCACCCTCACCCCGATGAGCGACAGCGGTGCAAGTGGAGGCGCTCGTGCTTCCATCCCAACCGAGGGTGTCCATGCCATCAATACCGAAGATTGGTTTCACGTCGCTGTCACCTACAGTGGAATTGAGAACCTTACCAACAACCTCAAGGTCTACTGGACCCGGCTATCCTCTGAAGTTGAGAAAGCAAACCGCATCGGCAGCGGCACGCTCACCGATGACTTCAATGGTCGCCTCGGCGACTTCGCGATCGGCAACGAAGCTCGCCAGTCCTGGCCCGACGACGGCGAGTCCATGCCATTCCCCGGCTGCATCGATGAGGTCAGGATCAGTTCGCTTGCCAGAAACCCTCGCGATTTCGTTTTCATCCCAGTTGAAAAGCGCATCCCCTCAAACGCCGTCTCTGATGTCGCGACCCCACTTCCAGGCCCCAACGAATTGCCACTGATCCTCGCCAATGTGCTGATCGACGGTAAAGCTGCCGAATTCAAAAACCAATCCCGCGAGACACTCGTTCTTGAACCTGGTCTACATCGACTCGACTTCGACTTCACCTATCCATCGGGTCCGGCAAACGAACCCATCTATCTCAGGTGCCAACTTGAGGGCGTTGACGAGAACTGGAGAGAGAGCACCCGGGGAATGAGTTTGGTCTGCCAGGTCAGGGACGAGAACAACCAGATCATCTCCGAAGCAAAGTTCGATGCCGACGGCACCAGCAAAGGCTGGGCGAACAGTTCTGAGGAATCGACACTCACCTCGCGAGCCGAACCTCTCTTCATCCCCGCAGCAGGTCGCTTCATCTACATTGCGGTCACCTCCGGATCTCCGGACACGACCGGCAGCCTCGTCATCGACAACATTAGCATCGACCTCCCGGGAAAAGACAGCATCCCACTTTGGCAAAACGGCGATTTCAGCCGAGGCGACAACCTGGATTCACGCCAAGGACTTCCCCAGCGATGGTCCAGGCGTGGATCCGATCCCACCATCGCCCTGATTACCGGTGATGCGTCGGCGAGCGCCCTGGTGATTTCGGATGGAGATCAGAACCACTATGGGGAATGGGCCTGCCTCCAGTCTTTTGACCCGGTCACTTATGGTGGAAGAACCGTCATCATTTCCTGGGATGAAGCCTACAACGTCATCGGCGGCAGTCTCCACCGTGCCACCTATGTCAACGTCCCCTCGGGAAATTACACCTTCCGCGCGATCGGTCTCACCACCGGCAATTCGCCTACCACCGCCAGTCTCTCGCTACCCATCTTCATTCGCCTGCCGTTCTGGCAACGCCCCTGGTTTACACCCATGCTGGCAGGAGCCATCGTCGCCTTGCTCGCGCTCTACCTGTTTCGACTGGCCCGCCGCCGTGCCCGCCGCCGACTGCGTGAACTGGCTTTCCAGAATGCCCTCGAAAAAGACCGCACCCGAATCGCTCGCGACATGCACGATGACCTGGGCACACGCATCACGGTGCTCAACCTGTCTGCCTCAGTCGCCTTGCGGGAACTTGATCAGAACCCCGAAGTATCACGCCGCCATCTCGGCAAACTCAACCATTCCGCCCGCGATCTTGTCGTGGCGATGGACGATCTCGTCTGGGCCGTCGATCCCGCCCATGACAGCCTCGACCAACTCGCCTCCCACCTGACCCGTCTTGCCGAGGAGATTTTTCGCGATAGCCCGATTCGCTGCCGACTCGATATTCCGTCACTGCTGCCACCGCGCATCCTAGGCTCCGACTTCCGCCACCAGCTCAGCCTTGCCGTCAAGGAAGCCCTGCACAACATCCTTCGCCACGCCGGGCCCTGTGAAACCCACCTCTCACTCAAATACGATGGAAACCGTATTTTGATCGAGATTCGGGACGACGGCGTGGGCTTCGAAAGCGGATCCGGTTCCTCCCGGCACGGTCTGGAGTACCTTTGCAAGCGTCTCGAGGAAATCGGCGGCACATGTACCATCACTTCCTCTCCCGATGATGGCACTCGCGTTGTATTCGATTGTCCCCTTCCCCAACAAACCAACCCTGCCAAACCATGACCGAACAGACCCACACCATTGCCATCGTCGAAGACGATCCCTCCCTCAGGGAAACCCTTTCCGACCTCGTTTCCGCAGCGCCGACGCTCGAACTCATCGGCACCTACCCTTCGGCGGAAGACGCCCTCAAGGCAATGTCCAGGATTCCTCCCCAGGTCGTCCTCGTGGACATCCAGCTCCCCGGCATGTCCGGCATCGAATGCGCCGCCCGACTGAAGGACAAGTTCCCGGAAATCCAGATCATGATGGTCACGGTCTATGACAACAATGACCGGATCTTCGATGCCCTCGCCGCCGGAGCTTCGGGATACCTTCTGAAACGGGACGCGCCCGAAAAACTCCTTGAGTCCCTCGACGACTTGATCGCCGGCGGCTCACCGATGTCCAGCGCCATCGCCCGCAAGGTCGTTCAGAATTTCCGCAAACCCGTTCCAGCGAACCATGATGAGAACGAACTAAGCCAGCTCTCCAAACGGGAGAACGAAGTTCTCGATCTGCTCTCCCAAGGTTATCTCTACAAGGAAATCTCTAGCGAGCTGGGCCTCAGCAGTCACACGGTCGATACCTACCTCAGAAGGATCTACGAGAAGCTCCATGTGCATTCTCGCGCGCAAGCCACCGCGATCTACACGCAGCTCAAGCCCAAGATCAACACACTCCCAAGCCGGGGCTAGAGCCAGCTCTGTGACCCAGAGCCATGACATCTCCATTGAACCTTCAGGAAAGCGTGACTGGGTCGACCATTCTCAGTCGGCTCGGTGCCATTGGAACCGTCTCACATCGCTTCATTATGATCAAAGACGCGTCTCCACTATTGCCAAATTGCCCCGCCAGCAGGTGAAACAATAACTTATGACAGCGCTCGGGGCCCACTTTGACTTCTCGAACACAAGAACCCGTTGTTAGACATCGAAACTCGGATAACGATCCTCGATCTCCCCGATCCATCCTCACTGTACGCGACGATTTCATAATCGCTCGTCATCATGTCACACCATCGGTCAAGAACGAGGGACTGCAGCAACTTGTAGTGTTCGCCAAGAATCAATCCGTTCTTCACCCTCCATTCGTTCCGTGCTTTTGAGGGATCCGAAGGAACTCGAAGGACACTCCCCCTTTTGTTCTCTTCACTTTTCCCAGTCCCCGACCCCACCTTGGAATCAAGCTTGTCAGATGAATTGCAGGCGACTCCCCAGAACCGATCCATCCTCAATGAAAACCCGCCTCCTCATTTCTATCGTTCTGATCCTGCTGAACCTCCATCCATCAATCCTGGGTGCGGAACGCGTGAGCCCGGCTGAAGCGCACTCCAACTTCGTCTTCTACAACGAATCCCATCTGGCCCAGGTCAAATCAGCAATCAAGACCGGGAACCCCTACTTCACGGACCACTACCACCAGGTTATTGCACAGAGCGAGTTGCTGCTAACTCAAGCTGCCGATCCGGTCGTCAACAAAACCATGAGGCCTCCCAGTGGGGATAAGCACGACTATCTCTCATACGCGCCCTACCGCTGGCCCGATGAAACCAAGCCGGACGGCCTCCCTTGGAAAGCTATCGACGGCGTGACCAATCCGGCAGCCCGCGGACCCGATACCGATTACACCCGCCTACGTGACTTCTCCACGACCATGGAGGCCCTCAGCTTCGCTTACTACTTTTCCGATGACACCCGATACTCAGACAAAGCGCTCGAGCTTCTGGAAATCTGGTTCGTGAATCCGGATACTCGCGTCAACCCCAACCTCAACTACAGCCAGAATGTTCCAGGACTGGCTGAAGGCCGTCCAGCCGGGATCCTCGAATGGGCGCGAATCTCAAATATGATCACGGCCATCCAGATCTTCGAGCGCGGCGGAGTTCTACCCGCCAAATTGAAGACGGAGCTCCTTGCCTGGATGAATTCCTATCTCGACTGGTTGGTGACAAACAAGCTGGGCAAGGAAGCCGATCAGCTCCCGCAAAACCATGCCAGCTGGTACAACTAGCAAGTCGTCGGCCTGATGATCTATCTGGGCCGAATCGATGAAGCGATCGCCAAGATTGAGGATACCAAGTCATCGCGAATCGCGACTCAGATCAAACCAAGCGGCCAGCAGCCAGGCGAAATCGGACGCACCAAGTCCTTGCACTACTCGTGCATGAACCTCTGGGCATTTGCCAATCTAACCTATATGGGGCGGGGACTTGGCGTCGATCTCTGGGAGTTTGAAACAGAGGATGGCCGGAGCTTGCCTCAGGCTTATCGCTTTCTCGAGCCCTTCGCCTTGGGCGAGAAAGGGTGGCCCTACAAACAGATCACCCCAGGAGGGGCTGCGGCCGCGATCGAGACGGAGTTGAAACCGCTGTTCAGCAAAACCTCGAGCTTGCTCGAAACCGATTTACTCGAGACTCCACCCGGCACACAGATCGACCTTCTGCCGATCGACGCCCTTCGCTATCCCCCAAAAGCAAAACTCGCCAAGGCAGGAGCACCCTCGAAGACGGAAGATCGGGGCGACTGATTGAGGCGCTGAACTTGGTGTTTCCCTTGGGAGCCTGCTGAGGTCCAGCTCTAGAATAGGCTGGGATCTCATTCCGAACGGTCCAGAAATTATAAATCGGAGCACGACGATCACCCGAAATCAACATCCTGCCGACGCTCCGTGTTTCTCAGCAATCGTCCCGATCCTCCTAAACTGCGAACCCTTGCTTCCGTGAAAGAATCAAACGCGGCGACACGAATAAGGATCGATTCTTTCCAATCCCTGACCAATGCTGCCAGCCGCTATCTATTTTGCCAACGATCCCACACCGATGATCCGATTCCATCTTAGCCTCCTTCCCGTCCTCATCCTCTCGACCGCCTCAATTCTTGAGGGAGCTCCAGTGAAACTCGTCGAGCAGCCTCCGGTCAAAATTTCTTCTCCGAACAAGAAGACCATCCTCGTCGACTTCGGACGCGTCGCCTTCAGCAACCTGATGATCGCTCCTCCGGAAAACACCGACCAAACGATCACCGTCCATTTCGGAGAATCCCTGAAAAATGGGCGCATTGATCGCAAGCCACCCGGAACGGTCCGCTACGCAAAAACCACGCTTCAACTCACCGGTTCCACCCCCATCCTCGCTGCCCCGCCAGCCGACAAGCGAAATACCAAAAAGACCAACGACAAGCACCCACCAGCGATTCTAACACCAGCTGAGTGGGGCGTCGTCCTCCCATTCCGCTGGGTCGAGATCGAAGGCTGGCCCGGTGAACTGAAGCCGGAGCAAATCGTCCGCCAAGCCGCGTTTTCCGCAAACTGGGATGACGACGCCGCTTCATTCGAATCTTCCGATGAAACCCTCAATCGCATCTGGGAACTCTGCCGCTACTCGATCAAGGCCACCACTTTCGCCGGCGTCTACGTCGATGGTGACCGGGAGCGCATTCCTTACGAAGCGGATTCCTATCTCAACCAGCTCAGCCACTACTACACCGACAACGACACGCAAATGGCGCGCGATACCTATGACCGACTGATCGATTTCGCCACCTGGCCGACCGAATGGGCGCCTCACATGATCTTCATCGCGCATGCCGACTGGATGCAAACAGGTGACAGCGAGTGGATTGCTCCCCGCTATGAGCGACTCAAAACCAAAGCCCTTCTTGAGCGCGTCGGCCCCGACGGTCTTGTCGCCAGCAACGCGCAACAGATCAAGAAGACCGACATCGTCGACTGGCCGAAAACCGAACGCGACGGCTACGTCTTCACCAAGCGCAACACCGTCGTCAACGCCTTCCACCTTGCAGCCATCCAGCGCCTGGCCGTGCTCGCCAGAGCGATCGGAAAAGACAAGGAAGCCGAGGAGTTCGAAGCCAGATTCAAGAAGACCCACGCCGAGTTTCAGAAGCAACTCTTCGACGAGAAGCGCGGGATTTACCGCGATGGCGTCGGCACCGACCACGCCTCCCACCACGCGAACTTCTTCCCCCTCGCCTTCGGCCTGGTGCCGGAAGACAAGCAAGCCGGGGTCATCGAATTCCTCCGAGGAAAAGGGATGGACTGCTCGGTCTACGCCGCCCAGTACCTGCTCGAAGGTCTGTTCAATCACGGTGCCGCCGACAAGGCCCTCGATCTGATCACCGCCGACAACGACCGCAGTTGGAAGCACATGGTCAACAGCGGAACCACCATCACCTGGGAAGCCTGGGACCAGAAATACAAACCCAACCAGGATTGGAACCACGCCTGGGGTGCCGCGCCCGCCAACCTCCTTCCCCGCTACGTCCTGGGTGTCGAAGCCCTCGAACCCGGTTGGAAAACAGCCTCGATCCGCCCCCATCCCGGCGAACTCGAATTTGCCAAAGGGAAGATCCCGACACCACGCGGCCCCATCTTCATCGACTGGACCAGTGACGATACCTTTAGTATTTCAGTCAAACTCCCGGACGGAATGCCCGCAAAGCTCGATCTTCCCGCAGGAAAAAAATCCTCCGGCGTTTTCATCAACGGCAGCCCGGTCGAAGCCGATCTGCAAAGCGGACGTTGGATCCTCGCGGATGAATTCAGCGGAACCTTCAGGGCTGAAGTGAAGTAGATCAGCCCCCCGAACCCAACAAAGGAGCTCAACGAATACTCGATGGCTTCCGGTGTCGTAAAAGGAGGCCGCTGGCAATGAGAATGATCACGCACATCTGGGTCGGTTCCGGCACCGCTGAGATCGTGACACCCCATTGTAAGACCGTGGATTGATCACCCGGGGCAAGGTCTGCCACGAAGAGAGTCCATGTCCCGTTGGGATCCAAACCATTGAAGTTGGATAGGAAGCTGGTCGGCTCCACACTTCCGAACGAATCCAAAGGATCAATGTTCCGACCGTCCGGCTTGAAGGACATTTCAAAGATTCCTGCGTCGTGAATGTTCGTCGCAGCCGAATCATCGAGTGTCACATCCATCCCTGCGACACTCGATCCATCAAGATCCTCACTCGTGCGCCCGACCCGGTTCAACAAGACGCTGAATCCGGTATCCCTTCAGAACCAAGACCATCCATCAACTCCGGATCAGTTTCGTAGCTGCCATCACCGACCAGACAGGGTTTCAAGGATTCGAAGACCCTGATCCGATCGCGCTCCACATAGTACAATTCAAGCCGCCTCGTCGCCCGATCAATCAAGGCGATGGCCCATGACCTGTCGAAACTCAAGTCGTCTTCTGCCCTTTCCAAGGCACCCACCGCCTCGGCTTGGAGACGCTCCTCCGCCCAAGGCCCGTCAATCGGGACAATCGAGACCTCGCGTCCGCGCTTCAAGGTGTTCGCATCCCGCCATTGCTGAGCCAGAAAGTTCTTCATCCCACCCATCAGGAAGGATCGCAGACGACCCTTGTCCCGATCCGCCCGCTGGATGGAGTCCGAAGAAATCAGTCGCTCGAAAAAGGCCTGGGTCGCATCCTCCGCATCCTCGGGATTCAGCCTCTGCCTCCGCGCAAACGAATAAACCGGAAACCAGTACCTGCTGCAGAGGTCCTGCAAGGCATCGCGCGCCCGGTCCCCATCGTCGCCGTTTACCTGAAGCACGAGAGTCCACGGAGTCGCTGGAAATGCCGAGCGTTGGGGGTTCGCGTCATTCTCTTCTCCATGAGTCACACGATACTGTTAGGGGACAAGCGACCCCGGGCGCAAGACCAAGTAGGATTCGCAGCGGAACAGCTCCAAATGACGAGCCGTCCCTCCCCTGAATGTTCGGGACTCCTTCTTGCCGGACCTCGCTCGCTGTGCAGACTCTCCGTCAGGAACATTTCCCGCATTTCGACCTTCGACGCCGCCCTCTCAGTCGCTGATCTTCAGCACCCAAGCCGAACACCGAGCGGAATCGCGCAAGCACACCCTGCATCACTCAAGCCGTTTCACAAACTCACCCATGAATCGATTCGTTTCCTGCAAGCTAATCCTCGTTCTCACCTCCGTGCTTCCGCTGGCCGCCGCTGCCGATTCCCTGCAAGACGGCTTCACCTCCCCTCCGAAAGAAGCCCGCCCGGAGACCTGGTTCCACCTGATCAGCGGCAATGTCAGCAAGCCAGCCCTGACCACGGATTTGGAAGCGGTCAAAGCCGCCGGCCTCCAAGGCATTCAGCTCTTTCACGGCTCCGGACGCGCCTGGCCGGGCGTGACTCCCCAGATCCAGACGCTCAGTCCGACGTGGGACAGCATGATTTCCCATGTCGCCGATGAAGCCCAACGCCTGGATCTCCTATTCACCATGCAAAACTGCCCCGGCTGGGCGATGTCCGGCGGGCCGTGGATCACGCCGGACAAAGCCATGCGCCACCTCATCTGGAGCCGCTCGGAAGTCACCGGCGGCAGTGAGATCAGCATCGACCTCGCACTACCTCAGCCGAGCGAGGAAGACTGGCGCGACTATCAAGACGTCGCCGTCCTCGCCTTCCCCACACCAGAAGGCGACACCGGCGAGTTCCTCGAGCCGTTGGAACTTCGCAGCAACAAGCAGGACCTACCTTGGAAAGCTCTCCTCGAGGGCAAAGAGGACTTCACCGTCAAGATCCCTGTCGCGAAAGACCCCGTCTGGGTCGAGTTCGAATTCGCCGAAGCAGGCATCCTCCGTTCCATCGAACTGCCACCCATCTCATTACTCATGGCGCGCAGGATCTTCATTCCCGATTCACGCATCCGGATTCAGGCCATGATCGGCACGAAATGGCAGGACCTTATCACCCACGAGATCCCCTACGCAAACTGGCAGGACCGCCAGCCCGAGTATCCTTTCGTCCTCTCGATTCCAGATGCCGAGGCAAAAAAATACCGGATGATTTTCGAGAACCAACACGCGATGGCGCTCGCCTATCTCCGGCTGTCCTCCACCGCCCGCGTCCAGGACTGGCGTGCCCAGGCCGGCTTCGCCTTGCGCAAGATCCATCGCATCGATTCACCCGAACGAGATCCTGCGACCGTCATCGACCCAGACACGATCATCGACTTGAGCGAGCGGACTGACGGAAATGGCAAGCTCACCTGGACCGCGCCAGCCGGCCAGTGGACGGTCCTCCGTTTCGGCCACGTCAATACCGGCACGAAGAACAAACCGGCACCCCCGGAAGCCACCGGCTTCGAGTGCGACAAACTCTCGGCTGCCGGTGCCGAGCAGCACTTCGCCGGTTACATCGGCCGCATCAGTGCCGAAGGCGGCCCGGCGGACAAGGGCCGTCTGCAAGGCATGCTCATCGATAGCTGGGAATGCTACACGCAGACCTGGACGCCAAAGATGGAAAAAAAGTTCAGCGAGCGCCGGGCTTACCCGCTGCGCGACTGGCTGCCCGCACTCGCAGGATATGTCGTCGGCGACGCCCGTGCGACCGAGCGCTTCCTGCGCGACTGGCGTGCTACAATCAGTGACCTGCTGGTCGACAACTACTTCGGCCGTCTTGCCGAGCTCGCCCGCGAGCGCGGCATGAAGCTCTCCTTCGAGACTGCCATCGGCGACGTCTCACCCGGCGATATCCTCCGTTACCAGAGCAAGGCCGACATCCCGATGTGCGAGATCTGGAAACCGAACGACCCCCACATGGGCGGCTACGAGACCAAGCCGATCCACCCCACCGTCTCCGCCGGTCACATCTACGGCAAACCTCGTATCGCCGCTGAAGCCTTCACCGACATCACCCACGACTGGAGTGACCATCCTTTCAGCTACAAACACATGGCGGATCGGAACTTCGCCCTTGGGATCAACCATTTCGTCTTTCACACCTACACCCACAACCCGCTCGATAAAGTGCCCGGCACTTCCTTCGGCGGCCGGATCGGCTCGCCCTTCATCCGCGGCCAGACCTGGTGGAAACACATGCCGCTCTTCACCGACTACCTCGCCCGCTGCCAGCACCTGCTCCAGCAAGGTCAACCCGTCGCGGACGTGCTCTGGTATCTCGGCGACGACCTCGACCACCGACCCATTCAGAACGCACCCTTTCCCGATGGCTACGACTTTGACTACCTCAACCAGGACGTCCTTTTGAACCGCCTCGAAGTGGTCGATGGCAAACTGCGCACACCCGAAGGAACCACCTGGTCGGCGATCTGGCTTCCCGAAGAACAATGTCGCCGACTCTCGCCCGTCACGCTTGAGCGTCTCCGGAAACTCATCAACGAAGGCGCCACCGTGATCGGCAGCGCCCCGCTTGAAAACCCCAGCCTGGTCGGCGGAGACGCTGCCGACACACGCTTCACCGCACTCGTCGAAGAACTCTGGGGAGGCGAAAACAAGGGTGATCGGAGGATTGGAAAAGGACGTCTGCTCTGGGGGGACGACCTCGGAACCGCCCTCACCACCCTCGGCATTGAGCCCGATGTCAAAGGCCTCCGCAAGCTCGCCTGGAACCACCGCCGCACGGATGATTCCGAGATCTACTTCATCACCGCCGACCGCGCCACGCCGCTCGATGCGACCCTTGATTTCCGCGCCACCGGTCGCCCGGAATTCTGGGACCCTCTCACCAACACAACGGCACCCGTGTCCGTTTTTCAAACCGAAAATGGCCGCACCCGGATCCCGGTTCAGCTGCCCGCCGCCGGCTCCATCTTCGTCATCTTCCGCTCTGGCGAAGCACAACCCGCATTCACCCGCATCACCCTCGATGGCACCACCCTCATCGATGCGAATGAAACCTCACGAAGCGACAAAGCCGCCCCTTACCCTCACCTCGGTCTCCAGGGCAACATGCCGGTGCAGCCCAAGATCGCTCCCGCGCCCCTGAAGTTTGAGTTCCTCGAACAAGGCACCCGCCTCGCTACCTACCAGAACGGAATCTATCAGCTCAGCCGTCCGGACCAATCCACCATCGAGATCGTCAGCCGAGCAGTGAAGACCCTTCCCATCGATACCCCATGGACCCTCACCTTCCCCAAAGACTGGATGAAGCCTCACCAGCACCAGCTCTCCAAGCTGATGCCATGGTCATCGCTGAAAGAACCCTCGGCACGGGCCTTCTCCGGGACCGCCAGCTACCGCACCGAGATCGAAATCCCGACCCTTCAAAATGGCCAGCGAGCAATCCTCGACCTCGGACAAGTGGAGAACATCGCAGAGATCTTCATCAATGGAGAACGCGCCGCCACCCTCTGGTCACCACCCTTCCGCAGCGATATCACGGAGCTGCTTCAGCCCGGCAAAAACCAGGTGGAGATCAAAGTCACCAACACCTGGCACAACCGGCTCGCCTACGACGCCTCCCTTCCAGCAAAAAAACGCCGCACCTGGACCCTCGCCGGACCCAGCGCCAAATCACCTCTGATCGAGGCCGGCCTCATCGGCCCGGTGCACATCCACCTCGGTGAAACTCAGGCGATTCAGCCTTGATTCGAGAATCCCAAAACTCCTCTTTAAGAAAAATCCCAATGAAAACCTCGATCCTACTCTTCCTCTTCATGGCCGCATCCCTCCATGCCGCCTCGCAAGCCAGCAAGCCCAACATCATCTTCATCCTGACCGATGATCTCGGCTTCAACCAGATCGGCGCCTACGGTGACACACCAATCAAAACGCCGAATCTCGACCGACTCGCAGCAAATGGGATCCGCTTCAATGATGCCTACTCCGGCAACACCGTCTGCTCTCCTTCCCGCGTTTCTCTCTTCACCGGCCGTGATGGACGCCTGATGACGAACAACTCGAACTCGGTCCAACTCGAAGAACTCGACGTCACCTTCGCCCATGTCCTGAAGCGAGGCGGGTACGACACCGCCCTGTTCGGAAAGTATTCGATCGGATCCCAAATGGGCGTCACCGACCCACTCGCAATGGGCTTCGATACCTGGTTCGGGATGTATGCCATCCTCGAAGGGCATCGTCAGTACCCGACCTTCCTCTGGAGAGATGGAAAAAAGATCCGCATCGAAGAAAACGAAGGCGGTCGCAAGCAGGTCTACGCCCAACAAGTCTTCACCGAAGAAGCCATCAAATACATCAACGAAGATCGAAAGAACCCCTTCTTCGCCCTCGTCGCCTACTCATCCCCCCACGCCGACCTCGCCGCTCCCGAGGAATACATCGAGCCCTATGCCGACAAGTTTGAGGAAGTCCCCTACCTCGGCATGTCCACCGATATCGACCAGGACAAATATGCCTGGTACTACCCCGAAAAGGTCGACAAGCCGAACGCCACACTGGCGGGCATGGTCACCGCGCTCGACGACTATGTCGGCCAGATCGTCACCGCCTTGGAGAAAAAAGGCATCGCCGACAACACCCTGATCTTCTTCACCTCAGACAACGGCCCCCACGATGAAGGCGGAGCCAACCCGGCATTCTTCAAGGCTTCCGCTCCCTACAAGGGCATGAAACGGGATCTCTACGACGGCGGCATCCATGTCCCCATGATCGCCTACTGGCCAGCAAGCATCACCACAGGACGAGTCGACACCACCCCGTGGGCCTTTGCCGATGTCCTTCCCACCTTTGCCGAGCTCGCAGGTGTCAACCTCAAGGAAGTTCCCCGCGTCAAAACCAACGGCCACTCGATCGCCGGGCTTCTAACAGACAAGCCGACACCACTCCCCGAACGTACGCTCTACTGGGAGTTTGGAAAATTCGCCGGCGACCCGAACTCGGGAATCATCGGTGAGGTCTTCCAAGCCGCCCGCCGCGGTCAATGGAAGGCCGTCCGCTACGGACTGGAAGCCCCCATCGAGCTCTATGATCTCGATGCGGACCCGGGCGAAACAAAAGACCTCTCAAGCACCGAGCCCGAGATCCATCAGCAGTTCACCGAGCTCTTCGAAGAACACAAAGACTGAATTCGCCGCCGCCTATTGGCCAAGTTCCTTCAGCCGGATATTCCGAAACAGCACTTTGCCCTTCTTCGCCTTGTGGACCTGAAGCCCGAAAAAGCCCTTTGAGTAGGTGCCATCACCAATCCAGTACGATGCAGGAACGCCATTGAGCCATGTCTTCACCTCGTTCCCCTTGGCCTCGATCGTCAAACGATTCCAACCGTCAGGAATGAGCGCCGTTCGAGCCGCCTGATGCTCCTTCAGCCACAGCGGATAGAAATAGCCACCACATGACTGCCCATAGACCCCACCGGACCAATTCCGGTCACCGGAGATCCCTTCCATCTCCGCCTGGGGTCCGAAAACCTCTTCCGTCGATCCCTTCTTGCGCGTCGCGGCACGGAACATCACTCCTGAGTTGAGATCGATCTCCCATTTGATCTCACAGGTGAAAATAAAGTCTTCGTAGTCACTCCTTTCAGTGCAGAGATAGGTGCTGGGACTATCCGGCACACAGGTCCCGACGATGACTCCATCCTTAACCTCAAAAGTCGAGTCACCCCCTTTGGTCGCCCAGCCGGAGAGATCCTTGCCATTGAATAGCTCAACGAAGCCTGGCTCAAGCTCAGGCTCTTTTGACTCATTCAAGAGCATCTCACCCGGTTTGGGCACATTCTCTTGCTCCTTGTAGCGCTTGTACCAATCACTCTGACTTGGATCGATGGTTCCAGCTCCCGCAATTGCGCTTCCGAGCAGTAAGATCACACTTGTTTGAGCCACCAGCAGCGCTCTCCATTGATTTTTTCTCATGATTTTTCGTTGTCGTTCTTTGATGTTACCACCGTATCGGATCCAAGGTTTTGTTCGGCACCAACAGGCGGCCGACACCCGCGAGCTCCTTTTCTCGAATTCACTGCCCTTCAAGAGCAAAGAGAAAACTCCACGTGTGATTCATTGATCCGGAAGGTCTCGCGGGTTAAGATCATGAACCATTCTTCACCCATGCTGCATGCCACGTATTCTAGTGACAAAGCTCAAAGGGCACCAATCCTGACAGTTTGGCGAAAAATACTTCAGGACTGTTCAAGTGGACATCCCCAAACTACCCTTACCGATAAACCATTTCTCATGATCATGCGTTACGTCCCCGCCATCATCGCAACCCTGGTTCTCGCCATCCACAGCCTGAACGCAGAGCCCGTGGATCCAAGGATTCAATTCGCCAAAAACGCCCTGTCGCAAACCGGTAGCGACCACCAAATCCGCCTGAAGCTCGTGCCGGAGGACAAGGAACTGAAAGCTGAAGGATTTCGGATCTCCAACGAGGAAGGCCACCTTCTCGTGACGGCTCTCGACCCGGCAGGCTTGATGTATGGGGGACTGGAAGTCGCGGAGCGCCTTCGGACGGCGAAGCCCCGATTGATCGACGATTCCATTCACAACCCCTACATGGCGATGCGAGGCATCAAGTTCAACGCGCCCCTCGACGCTCGAACCCCCAGCTACTCGGATGCTTCAGACGCCGCCCAAGCCAACATTCCGGAGATGTGGAGTTTCGACTTCTGGAAGGAAACCATCGATACCCTTGCCAAATCCCGCTACAACTACATCTCTCTCTGGAGCCTTCACCCCTTCCCCTCATTGGTGAAGGTCCCCGGCTACGAGAAGGTCGCTCTCAATGACGTGCTCCGTTCCCGCACGATACGGGAAAACGAAAACTACTCACTTTGGGGAGTCGGCATCGTCACTCCGGAGATCCTCAAAAATGCCGAGGTTGTTCGTGAGATGACCATCGACGACAAGATCGACTTCTGGCGAAAAGTGATGACCTACGGTAAGTCTCGTAACATCGACTTCTATTTCATCACCTGGAATATCTTCACCGATGGCACCTTCGGCCAGTATGGCATCACTGACGACATCGAAAACCCCGTCACTCGTGACTACTTCCGCAAAAGCGTGAAGGAAATGTTCGTAACCTACCCCGACCTTGCCGGTATCGGGCTCACCACCGGCGAGAACATGCACAAGCAACCCATGCAGGCCAAGGAAGACTGGGCCTTCGCGACCTACGGGCAGGGAGTCCTCGACGCCGTCAAAGCCCTGCCCGGCCGGAAAATCCGCTTTATCCACCGCCAGCATCAAGCGAGTTCCCAGGCAATTCTCGACACCTTCAAACCACTCGTCGAGAACCCGGATATCGATTTCATCTTCAGCTTCAAATACGCCAAGGCCCATGTCTACAGCGCCACCAAACAGCACTATCATCAGACCTTCGTCAAAGACCTCGAACCGCGAAAGGTCAAAACGATCTGGACGCTTCGGAATGACGATACCTTCTACTTCCGTTGGGGCTCGCCCGCCTTCGTCCGGGAGTTCATCAAAAACATTCCCTACCGTGTTTCCCAAGGCTACTACCTGGGATCCGATCAGTGGATCTGGGGTCGCGAGTTTCTTCACCGCGATGGTGACGGCCAAGGAGAACTCGAACTCGTGAAACATGAGTATCAATGGATGCTCTGGGGTCGCCTCGGCTACGATCCATCACTCTCTGAAGAACGAATCATCGCCTGGCTCTCGCAGCGCTTCGCCATTTCCATGGATGACGCGACGGCGCTGCAGGAAGCATGGCACCAAGCGTCCATGATCTACCCGGCGGTGACGGGCTTTCACTGGGGTGCCCTTGACTTCCAATGGTACATCGAAGGCTGCCAAAGCCGCGCGGGACATTCCGAAAGCAAAACCGGGTTCAACGATGTCGACCGCTTCATCACCCTCCCACCCCATCCTCTGGCCGGCTATCAATCGATTCCCGATTTTGTTGCAGGGAAGAAATCCGAACACACCGCTCCTCTTCAATTGGCGACTGAAATCAATCACCATGCCGCCGAGGCCGATCGATTGATCTCCACTCTCAAGCCAGGCGCAGGCTCCGAGTTGGAGCGAGTCACCACCGACATCCGTATCGTCGCAAGCATGGGTCGCTACTACTCGAACAAGATCCGTGCGGCGACTCAACTGGCCCTCTTCCGGAAAACCAAAGAACCCCAGCAGCAGCAGGAAGCCATCGCCGCACTCGTCGAAGCAGCACGCGATTGGAAAACCTACACCGAAGCCGTTCTCGAACACTACAGGAATCCGCTGTGGACCAACCGAGTCGGCGACGTCGACCTCAAGAAGAACTACCTGGGCACCCTCGAAGACATCCGCCTCGCGGGCGGCGACCCGATTGCCGAGGGTCTTCCTGAAGCAATCACCGCAACGCATCAGCCCGTTTCACGGCCGTGGGAGCAGTCCGATTCGGAATAAACACACTTCATCGGGAGATCACTTCTCCCAAACCATGTTCTTCCCACGAAGAATCCCGCATCCCCTAAACGTGGGAGATGCCCTGTTGAGAAACCTTGGATCCAGTATGTTTCGCTCGCTCCAACCGGTGCCTCCGTGACTGCTAGCAATGTCACGACTCGCCTCGCACACGGGCTTCTGCTCAGATCATGTCTGTGGCCCACCGCCTTCTCACGCTCCTGACCTTTTTCCTGCCAAGCGCGGTGGGATGGTCCGACACACTCACTCCCTATTCGTCAGACGAGCACACCCTCCACCTCTGGCACCTCGACGAGGCCGCCCCTCCCTTCAAAGACAGTGGTCGTTTCCCCACTCCTCTGCTTGGCCTCCTGAACGGAGCCAAACCGGGACAGCCCTCCATCGCCAATCTGAAAAATGCCGTCTCCTTCAATCATCACGCTGGCGGCGAGCTTGGAAGCAGAAGTCTCAAAGGCGCGATCCTGACGATCTCTCCGAAGCTCCACCCCGACAACCGGGACAATGCTCCGAGCTCGTTCAAGTACTTCGGCGATGGGGGAGCGTTCACCTACGAAGCACTCTTGAAGTTCGATCTGCTGCCAGCCGACGCCGCCTCTCCGGAGATGATGATCCTCTCAATGGACGACGATATCGACGGTCGGATTTTCAGCCTGCTGATTGATCGCCAGAGAGTCCTCACTTTTGCCCCCATGAGTGATAGCGGATCGCAGGGAGGCGCACTCGCCGCCATCCCGACCGAGGGACTTCATGCCATCAATACCGAGGACTGGTTTCATGTCGCCATCACCTACAATGGGATTCCGAACCTCGCGAACAACGTTCAGATCTACTGGACACGGATCTCGCCCGAAGTTGAGAAAGCAAACCGCATCGGCAGTGGCACGCTCATCCACGACTTCAACGGCCGAGTTGGTGACTTCGCCATCGGCAACGAGGCCCGCCAATCCGACTCCACAGACGGTGAGTCCAGTCCCTTTCCCGGACGGATCGATGAAGTCCGGATCAGCTCAGTCGCCCGCAACGCGCGTGACTTCATCCTCGTCCCACCCGGCGAGCGCATCCCTTCGAAAGCGATCTCGGATAGGAACAATCCGCTGCCCGGATTCGACGAACTCCCGCTCTTTCTCGCCAACGTACTGGTCGATGGAGAGTCCACAGACTTTCAAAGCACCAATGGCGAGACGCTTGTCCTCGAGCCCGGACTGCACCGCCTCGATTTCGACTTCACCTACCCATCCGGACCCGCCAACGAACCCGTACAGTTCCACTGTCAGTTGGAAGGCGTCGACGAAAATTGGAGAGAGAGCACCCGCGGCATGAGCATGGTTTGCCAGGTCAGGAATGGGCAAAACCAGATCATCTCCGAAGCAAAATTCAATGCCGTCGGCAGCAGCAAGGGGTGGGAGAACAGTCCGGAAGAATCAATACGGACGTCCCGCGCCGAACCGCTTTTCATTCCCTCCGAAGGTCGGCAGATCTACATTGCCATCACCTCGGGATCTCCGGATACAACCGGCACGTTCGTTATCGACGACATCGACATCAGCCTGCCCGGCAAGGACAGCATTCCCCTCTGGCAAAACGGCGACTTCAGTCGCGGTGACGACCTCGATTCACCATTGGGACTTCCCCAACGCTGGAGCCGCCGTGGCAGCGATCCGAGCATCGCTCAGGTTTCGGGGGAGGGCCCGGGGCTGGCCCTGACGCTTTCCGACGGCGATCAAACCCACTTCGGAGAATGGGCCTGCATCCAGAATTTCGACCCCATCATTTACGGAGGTCGCACGGTCATCATCTCGTGGAGCGAGGCCTACAACATCATTGGCGGAAGCCTTCACCGCGCCACTTATGTCAATGTCCCTCCCGGAAGCTACAAGTTCCGCGCAATCGGACTCACCACCGGCGAACCACCAACAACCGCAAGCCTCTCACTGCCCATTGTCATCCGACTGCCCATCTGGCAACGCCCCTGGTTCCTTCCGGCCCTCACATCCGCAGTCGTCGCACTTTGCGCCCTCTACATACTCCGCACCGTCAGGCGTCGCAATCGACGACGGATGCGGGAACTCGCCTTTCAAAATGCGCTGGAACGCGATCGAACCCGGATTGCGAGAGATATGCATGACGACCTCGGAACCCGGATCACCGTCCTGAACCTCTCCGCCTCCATGGCCTTGCGGGAACTCGACCGCGACCCCGAAAGCTCGCGACGCCATCTGGGCAAGCTCAACCACTCCGCCCGTGATCTCGTCGTCGCCATGGACGACCTCGTGTGGGCAGTCGACCCCGCACACGACAGCCTTGATCAACTCGCCTCCCACCTGACTCGCCTCGCTGACGAGATCTTTCGCGATAGCCCGATCCGCTGCCGTCTCGACATCCCTTCGCTCCTGCCACCCCGTGCCTTGGGCTCGGACTTCCGACATCAGCTGAGCCTTTCCGTGAAGGAAGCCCTTCACAACGTGTTGCGCCATGCAGGTCCATGCGAAGTACGACTTTCATTGAAGTACGACGATGATCGTATCACCATAACAATCGCCGACGACGGCAAGGGCTTTGAAACCAGCGCCCAAAGCAGCAGGCACGGGCTCGCCTACCTTGCCGACCGCCTCAAGGAAATCGGGGGCACCTGCACCATTGACTCTTCTCTAACAGAAGGCACCCGGATCGTCTTCGACTGCCCACTCAAGAATGCCAACCAGCCATCGCCATCATGACCGAATCAAGCCACACCATCGCCATCGTTGAAGATGACCCAAGCCTGCGGGAAACCCTCTCCGATCTCATCTCCGCGACCAACTCACTCCAACTCATCGGCGCATTCGAATCGGCGGAAGATGCCCTTGAAGCGCTCTCGGAAAATCCACCGACCGTCGTCCTCATGGATATCCAACTACCGGGCATGTCAGGCATCGAGTGCGCCGCCCGCCTCAAGGAAAAATCCCCAAAAACCCAAATCATGATGGTCACCGTCTACGATAACAATGACCGGATCTTCGATGCCTTGGCAGCCGGTGCTTCAGGATACCTTCTCAAACGAGACGCCCCCGACAAACTCATTGAGTCGCTCGACGACCTCATCGCCGGCGGCTCGCCGATGTCCAGCGCGATCGCCCGCAAAGTCGTCCAGAACTTCCGTAAACCGACCACCACCAAGGCCAAGGACCTCGACCTGACCCCGCGCGAAACCCAGATCCTCGACCAGCTCGTCAAGGGCTCCCTTTACAAGGAAATCGCCTGGGATCTTGGCATCGGTGTCGAAACCGTGCGCACCCACCTCCACAATATTTACTCCAAGCTTCACGTCCGCACCCGCACCGAAGCCGTCGTGAAATACCTCGGCCACTGAGCCCCGCTCTCTCCCACCAAGTCGGGGTGCCGGATTATGGCAGGATTTTTGATTCCCTGAAGAAGCGTTTCTTGTAATTCTATTGACCCGGCGCCCGTGATTTTAAAGGTTCCGCGCGAAATCCACCGAAGACCCATCCACCACCATGGCTGAAACCCAGAAAGAATCCACGAACGAGTACGAACGGACACCCGTTCCGGATAAGGCACTGAAAGGACCCGGAAAATTCTGGGGCATGTATGCCGGCGAGCACACCGCCGGCACCGAGTTCATGATCGGGCCGCTGTTCCTCGCGGCTGGCGCCAGCATCCAGAATCTCGTCGTGGGCCTGCTGCTCGGCAACATTCTCGCCACCCTCACCTGGCGCTTTCTCGTCACGCCGATCGCCATCAGAAAACGCCTCACGCTCTACTACCAGCTTGAGCGCATCGCCGGTGGAAACGCCGTCAAACTCTACAACTTCGTCAACGGCCTGCTCTTCTGTTTCCTCGCCGGTGCGATGGTCACCGTCTCCGCTTCAGCCGTCGGTGTGCCATTCGGCATTACCTTCGATGTCCCTGAGAACTGGTATGAACTCAGCACCCCGGCATTTACCATCATCGTCCTGATCGTCGGTGCCGTCATCGCCGCCATCGCCTGCCGCGGCTACGAAACCGTCGCACGCGTCGCGAATATCGCCGCCCCATGGATGATCATCGTTTTCGCTGCCTGCGGTCTGGTCTCTTACGCCCAGATGAGCTCCGGCACTCCCTACACATGGGATGACGCCATCGCCTTCATTCAGGATAAAAACGGAGCTGATGACTTCGGCTTCTGGAAAATCGTGGTCTTCGCCTGGCTCTGCAATGGAGCCATGCATTTCGGCATGGCTGACCTCTCGGTCTTCCGCTTTGCGCGCAACAAGTCCTCCGGTTGGGCACCCGCCATCGGCATGTTCCTCGGCCACTATGTCGCGTGGATCTGCGCCGCGCTGCTACTCGCCGCCATGCTCAAGGTCAATCCCGATGCCACCCTCGGCCCCGACGGCAAAGTCATCGCCAACCCCGGCCTGCTCGCATGGCAGGCCATCGGCTGGACTGGGATTGTCTGCGTGGTCATCGCCGGCTGGACAACCGCGAACCCGACGATCTACCGCGCCGGACTCGCCTTCCAGGGCATGTTCCCGAAATCCAAGCGCACGGTCATGACCCTTATCGCCGGGCTCATCGCCACTATCGCCGGAGCCTTCCCGACGCTCTCCGCACAGCTTCTCGGCTTCGTCGGCACCTACGGCACCATCCTTGGTCCGATGGGCGCGGTCATCTTCGTCGATTTCTGGCTGATGAAACGCTTCGGCCTGCGCAACGAATACGCGGAAACCACGGGCTCGAGCTTCAATCCAGCCGTCCTCATCGCCTGGCTGCTTCCCGTCGCCGTCGGCCTCTTTCTCATCTTCCAGAAAGGTGTCTTCGCCATCTACCTCGTGATCCCCTGCTGGATCGCCTGCGGCCTGCTCTACATCATCCTCAGTAAACTCACTCAAAAGAAAGCCTGACCATGAAAGCCTTCAAAGCAATCGCCGTGATCGGCCTCCTTGCCACCGCCATCGGCCCCATCCTCCTGTTCACCGGCACCATCGACCTCCCGACCAACAAGATCGTCATGCTCATCGGCATGATCGTCTGGTTCATCGGCGGCATTCCATGGCTCGGATCGAACAAACTCCAGCCCACAGACTCACAAGTCGAAATCTAACACCCGGCCCCATGCCATCCCAGAACTCATCCCCTTATTCCGAAGCCCAAGAACGCTACAGCGAACTTGGCGTTGACACCGAAGTCGCGCTCGACCGCCTTTCCAAAATCCCCGTCTCCATCCATTGCTGGCAAGGCGATGATGTCGGCGGCTTCGAAGCCTCCGACGGCGAACTCGGCTCCGGCCTCGCCGTTACCGGCAACTATCCTGGAAAAGCACGCACGCCCGACGAACTCCGTCAGGACCTCGAAAAAGCGCTCAGCCTGATCCCCGGCGACCACCGCCTGAACCTCCACGCCATCTACCTTGAGTCCGACACCCCGGTCGAACGCGATGCCATCGAAACCAGGCACTTCCAAGGCTGGATCGACTGGTGCAAATCCCAGAACCTCGGCCTCGACTTCAATCCATCCTGCTTCTCACACCCGAAAGCCGACGATGGTTTCACCCTCTCCTCCGCCGACGACGGCATCC
>NZ_JBATWY010000055.1:0-1734 GCF_049672945.1 Haloferula sp.
GGTGGATCCATCCGGATTCACGAGGCACCGCTTCAGAGCGCCATGTTCAAGGCACTCGGTATCACCGAGGAACATGCGGCCGAGGAATTCGGACACATTCTGGATGCCTTCAGGTTTGGCGCCCCACCGCACGGCGGCGTGGCTCTTGGACTCGACCGTCTGGTCATGCTCATCTGCGGTGAGCACTCCATTCGAGAAGTGATCGCATTCCCGAAAAACAACAAGGGCAACGACCTGATGTCCCTCTCGCCTGCCGAAGTGGACCCAAAACAACTGCGTGACCTCCGCATTCAGTCGACGGCCAAGAAGCCTGCACCGAATCCGTAAGATAGAGGTAGGAACGGCGCATTGGTTTGCGCCGCTCCCCCCTCCGAACCGGACAGGCGGATCTCCCGCATCCGGCTCTCCAGTCAGTGGTTTGCTCCATGACGGAGACTGATGACTTCAGCACTCTGGGCATCCAGCAGGCAAAAGAGCCCGAGTCCTGCAAAGTAGCGGTTGGGCCAGCGTTGATGATCTCGTCCTCGCCCACGACCACGAAGGCCGTTGCGTTTTCTCAGAATGGAACGCAGTCGCCCGCGCGTCCATCCATCGACGCTCTGCATCACGCTGGGGTCGGCGTGTTTGAAGTAGCCATACCAGCCCCGGAGTTTCCGGTTCAGTTCGGCAACCATGGCTTCCATGCTACGTCCGCTGGTACGCTTGGTTCGGGGTTTGATGGATTCGCGCAACTTGCGCAGGCTCTTGGGCCGGACGAGCTTCAACATCCCTCCTTTGCGGCTTTTCATGAACCTATAACCGAGGAAGTCGAAGTGACTCCCGGCTGGGTTCATGTCCACCACGCAGGTCTTTTCTGGATGAAGGGTGAGTCCGACTCCGGCCATCCATTCCCGGATCGTTTCAAGCGCTTTTCCTGCTTCTTCACGACTACGGCAGAGGACGACCATGTCATCCGCATACCTCGCCATTTGGAAACCAAGACCGGCCATGAGCCAGTCCAGCGGGTCGAGATAGATGTTGGCTAACAGCGGGCTGATGACGCCGCCTTGCGGCGTGCCGTCTTCCTGCTTGCTCCAGCCAGCGTGTTCCATCACGCCTGTTTTGAGAAATCCCTCGATAAGCCCCAACACCCGCCCGTCGGCCACGTGCTCGCGCACAAGGTCCATAAGCCGATCATGGGGGATCGAATCGAAGTAGCCTTTGATGTCGACGTCCACGACATGCAGATTTCCTGTTTCTAACAGCTTATCCACATGCCTCAGTGCGTCCTTGCAACCGCGTCCGGGACGGAAGCCATAACTGTGCGGGTGGAAACGGTTTTCAAAGATTGGTTCGATGACCATTCTCAGGGCCGTTTGCACCACGCGGTCGGTGACCGTGGGTATCCCCAAGGGTCGCTTTTCCGCGCTGCCAGGTTTGGCGATCCAGACCCGTTTGACTGGCTTGGCTTGGTAGGTGCCCGTTTTCAAATACTCCTTCACGGCGAGCAGCCGGCTTTGGCTGTCTTTCTCGAAGCGTCCTACCGTGATGCCGTCCACGCCGCAGGCCCCTGCGTTGGATAGCACCTTTTCCCATGCCAGTTGAAGCGTTCTGTCTGTGCTGACCTTATCGATCAGGCTGAACCACTTGTTTCCTTTGATCCCTCTTTCGAGGGCTCCCAGCATCGGCTCCGTCCATACTCCGCGTTCGGCCTTGTAGCACTGCCACAAGTCCTCTTCCGCTTGTTTATCCCTT
>NZ_JBATWY010000056.1:0-47120 GCF_049672945.1 Haloferula sp.
GCTACGGCGGTGGTGGTGGCGGCGAACGTCGTGGCGGTGGCGGTGGCGGAAGTCGTCGCGGTGGCCAAGGCGGCAAGCGTAGCGGTGGCTACGACGACCAAGGCTGGTAACACCCGCTCCGAGGAATATTTCCCAAGCCGCGATCCGAGAGGGTCGCGGCTTTTTTGTTCAACGGGGGATGCTTTGCCCCATCAGCTTCCGAATGCATCCCTTGGTCTCGTCTTTATGGCTTGTCGAAGAACTCTTCGTTGGTGGAGGATCGGCGAATGAGATCATCCCTTGCGGCATGTTTCGTTCTCAGTCTGTCCCTGTCCGGGTGGAGTCCGGCAATGACTGTTGAGGAGCGGAGCACGTTGATCGACGAGTTGTCCTCCGAGGATTTCACGAAGCGGACGGAAGCCTCGCAGGCGCTTGTGAATGAAGCCGAGACGAATTTGCAGGAAGTTCTTCAACAAGTACTCGAGGTGATGAGGAGTTCCTCCAATCCTGAGGTTGATCGGCAGACGAAGGAGGTGATTCGGGCGATGTACCGTCGGCACAAGCTGGGCATCGGCGACGTGGACTGCGGTTGGAAGCTTGGGTGGTTTCTGGACCACAATGGGAAGAACCTGAGTTCGATGCCGATGGTTCTGGAGGTCGTCGAAGGTGGACCCGCGGACAAGGCGGGGCTGGTGCCGGGCGACGTGATTACCCACCTGGGAAGAGAATCGCTACGATCAAAGCACTCACGCAATGAGTTCGTCGAGAAGGTGGCGAAAAAGCGGCCGGGCGAGAAGCTGAACCTGAAAGTCCGTTTCAGCGGAGCGAAGGGGGCATTCGAAATTTACAACAAGCATAAGAAGAAAAACTGCGTTGTGGTGCCTGTGGTGCGGCCGCCCGGCGGTCAGCTCGAAGCCGTCGACAATGCCGATGTGAAGAGGTGGATCGCGGAAGTTACCGGGGAGCCTTCTTGAACTTCGCGCTCTTTGGGAGGTCTCCGTATTCCTTCAGGGTTTCGAATGCGGGCCGGCGAAATTTTTCGGCGGTCGGGTAACCTTGGTCGATGAGTTCCTGTGCTTCCTCCATTTGCTCATCATTCAATTCCTTTCGCGCGAGATTGAGGATGCGGTCTGCCTTTTCGCGTGGAGTTCCCTGCCGTCTCCCGACGGTTGCGGCCGCTGCTGCGTATCCGCGGACGAAGTCGTGATCTTCCGGTCGGCCGATGATGAAGGCTTCGGCTAGATAGTGAAGGGCGCCTGGGTCGAAGCTTGATCCATAGACGAGATGGGCGATGCCCCGGCGATTGTCGCGAATCTTGCTGTCGGTATTGGAGAAGTAGATTCGTCCGAGTGATCCGTGAGCCTGATAGTAGCCTCGTTCGGCGAGTTTCAGAACATAAGGGACGGCTTTTTCAGGATTGGGTTTTGTGCCACCCCATTTGTAAAGATAGGAATCCGATGCGAATCGGAGGATGTTGATGGACTCCGATCCGAGTTCTGCGGCCTCGCGTGACAAGCGAAACAAGGTCGCGTAATGGCCGACGGCCCCTGCCTTCTCGGATGCCTTTAGGCCATTGGAAAAGATCACTGCGACTTCATGAGCGATGTCATCGGGTGCTTCGCAGGCTTCAATGACGAGGGGAATGCCTTCGTTTCCCCGGCCGTTCAGGCAGAGATACTGGCCTAGTATCGCCGTGACGCCGGGGACGCCACACTGGTGGGCAGTGCGTAGGCATTCGACCAGGCCATCCTGAATATCGAGAGGCACCTTTTTCCCCGTAGGATCCTCGGGCACAAAGCTGATGATAATCCTCGCCGTGTTGGAATCACGGAAGTCTCGGAAGCTTTGAGTAAGGATCTGCAATCCTTTCTCCCGATTACGGGGGTTGCCACAAATTCCCTGATAGAGCTGGAGTGCTCGGTTCTGGGCTGCGATCACGCAGCCTTGGTCCATCGACTTCTTAGTCATTTGGTTCCCTTGGTCATAGTCTCTCGGGACACCCTCGCCTTGCAGGTAGCAAGTCGCTACGTTCTTCAGGCCAAGCGGATGACCGGCATCGGCAGATGCTTGGGCCAGTTTGAAACCGAGTTCGGTATTCTTTTCCGTTCCGGTCCCGGCCAAGTGACATTTGGAAAGGATCGCCATCCCGTATGAGTTGCCAGCATCGGAGGACTGCTTGGCGTAGCTGAAGATGAGTTCTTCGTCATATGGGATCCCCAGTTGCCCGATTCTGGCGCAGTAGGCCCACTCGGCCAGCGCTTCGGGATCTCCATTTTTCACCCCAGCATCCAGTCTTTCACGCTCCCAACTCTTGCCATTCCACGAACCATCCGGGATTTCCGCCGCTTGAGAAATCCCAAGGGCCAGTTGGAAGATGGCGCCGATGAGGGCAAGGCGGAGTCCCGAATTCATCGACTGCTTTTGCCATGCTTGCAATTCGGTGACAAGTGTCTTAGCCGATCAGGATGATAAATGGGTCTTGAGTCCTCGGAGGCGAAAGATTCGCATCTCGGGGATTTTTTTGGGAAACTTGACGTCTAAGGCTTTCACTACCACCGATTTCGAGATGATCTCGGCGCCTCCCGATCAGGATGATTCGTTTTTTTTTCCGTCTACTGCTGCTGTGTGTGGTCTGCCTCGCCGCGCTTGGTTGGTGGTTTCGTGACGATGTGCTGCGTACTTGGGAGAAGATCGGAAAGCCCCTGCTGGTGATCGGCCGGAAGTCACCGACTCCCGACCCGGTCCGCTACGGAGTCCTCAAGGAGGAAGCCGAGCGCTGGCGATTGGACCTTGGCAAGCGATACCGTGCGGCGGAAGGCAAGGCTGCTCAGGATACGGTGATCTCAGAAGCCCAGGGTTTTCTCGAAGCGGCTTTACCGGATCTTATGCTCTGCTGGCTGGGGACGCCGTGGGACTTCAATGGCACCTCGGAGATCCCCGGAGAGGGAAAGGTCGCCTGCGGCTATTTCGTGGCAACGGTCCTGCGCGACGCGGGATTCCGCGTGAATCGCTACAAGCTGGCGCGGGAACCATCTGAAAACATTCTACGCACTTTCTTGCCTCGCAGCGAACTTGAGCGACGCGTGGGAGCTCCCTATCAGGATTATGCCGACAGTCTCCGCCAGTACCAGTCCGGGGTGAGGATTGTGGGCTTGGATACCCATGTCGGCTTTATCGTGAGTGGGCCGGAAGGGTTCCGCTTCATCCATTCTTCCGGGTCGAGCCCGTGGAGCGTGGTCGATGAAAGTGAAGGGGATGCCGAGGTGCTCAAGCGCTCAAATTACCGAGTTCATGGCTCTCTAACCGACAACCGCGAAGTGATTCGCCGTTGGTTGGAAGGCGAGAAGATCGAGGTGAGGACTTCTTCCTGAAAGACGGTTCAGTCGATGTCAGATCATGCTCCCGACCTTGCTTTCGATGCGGTCTGCAAGAACCGTTTCGCCCTCGGTGCGCAAAAAATCGCAGTAGTTTGAGGCCACCGCCTCCAGATCCGAGTGGAATTCATTTCCGAGCACTTCGAAGGCGTGGAGCGCTTTCTCGAAGTGACGTCGAGCCCAGGCACGGTCGCCGGTATTGAGTAAGGCGAGTGCCAGGTTGTTGTGCGACTGCGCGGTGTCCGGGTGATCGTCACCGAAGTTTTTACGACGGGCTTCGAGCGCCATCATGTGCATTTCCCGCGCCTGTTCGTGGAATCCGGAAGCGAGATAGAGGGCACCGAGGTTATTGGATACGATGGCCGTTTCCTCATGTTCCGCACCGAGTTCGTTGTGAAGGATCTCAAGCGCTTTGAGAAAGTGGGTCTCGGCGGCATCGATATCGCCGGCGGCCTTCTTCATGTAGGCCAGATTGTTCGACATCGCGGCGACATCCAGCAACTGGACTGGTTCGGCTTCCGAGAAAATTTCGAGTGCCTTTTCCCAATACTCGACCGCGCGTTCGTTGTTCTCAAGGGCATCGTAGACGGCCCCTTGATCGGCACAGAGTCGGCCAATCTGAATGACCCGGTCAGGACGATTTTCCAACTGGTCGAGAGCCTGTGAGTAGTCCTCGCGGGCATCCTCATAGCGGCCGAGCGAGCGATACAGCTCACCGCGGAGTTCAAGGGCGTCGGCGAATTCGTCGATGCTATCCAGGTCTTCCGAAAGAGCCTGCTGAGTTTTCTCGACAGCAGCAGTCGCCGCGTGGACGGCTTCTTCGTAGTTGCCTTGGGCGACCAGATCATCAACACGCTTACGTAGAATCTGGATGAGGGTGACAGTGGAGGAGTCCATGATTTGTAAATACTTAAACCTCGGAATCGGGATGAGGGAAGCGGAAATTCTTACCAACCTCAAGTCGGTCAAATAGTTGCTCTCTCAATGGCGGGAGTCCGCCGAGTGCTTCGCGCAAGGCTGGAGCGGCGTGACGCTTCTCGTGAGCAAGTCCCAAGCCATGTGCGAGCTCATGTTCGAAATGCCGCAGAGCCCGGGTCGAGGCGCCTTGCAGTTCGACGTGGTCCAGCGCCCGGCCAAGCAAATCGTGGAGTCCGGGCTCGGGATGATCCCGTTCGACGGCGTTCTCGAGCAAGCGGCAAAAGTAGGCTGCCAGCAGGGTGGCATCGTAGTCGCGGCGGATGCCCGGACGGCAGTTTTCCGGAGAGACCTCTCTCAAGCTGTGCAAGTCGCTGGAGCGTGAAGCCGTCCAGTTGATTTCGGCGGAAAAGAACAGGTCGAGCTTGCCGGCGAAGGGGCTTTTCGGTCGGCGCGCGCCCTTCGCGACGGTTTTGATCAGACCGGCGTCGGCGGTGAACCAGTGCACGATCAGGCTGGTATCGGTCAGCTTTGTCAGCCGGGTGAGAATCGCCGCCGAGCGTTCCATGATCTAGAAGAGTTCGCTGCGGGGCGGGGTGGCGTCGGTTTGCGGGGCGTCACCCTTTCCGGGATGGGATGGCAAGGGGGCGACTTGATTGGCGGGCAGCGGGAAGCGCTTTTCGTAAATGCCATCCGCGAGTTCGGCGGATTCCTGATAGGCGTCCTTCATCATTTCGAGCTTGGCGTCGATATTGTCGATGTGGTGCAGCGCGACGGCTTCCGGGGTCCGCGGCAAGGTCGGCGAGCCGAATTCATACTGGCCGTGGTGGGCGGCGATCAGGTGGAGAAGATGGATGCGGACGTGTTCGCTGGGCGGTTCCTCGGTGAGCCATCCTTTGGCGGCAGGGCTGTCGGCGACCTCGTGCCAGAGCTTGTTGGCGAGTTCGATGCCGAGCGGGATGTGGCCGAGCATCTCGCCGTAGATCGAGTGGCCTTGGGCGAAGCCTTTCTCGGCGTATTGGTTTTCCCAAAGCTTGCCACAGTCGTGAAAGAGCACGCCGGCGAGCATCAGGTCGCGATTGAGTTCCGGGTAGACGCCGCAGATGGCATCGGCGGAGCGCATCATCTGGGCGACGTGTTCGGCGAGGCCGCCACGGCGGGCATGGTGGTTTTTCCGAGCAGCGGCGGCCCGACGGAAACGCGCGCCGTATTCTTCAAGAAAGTGGGCGGTCAGGGCGGCCAGGCGGGGGTCGTTGATGGTGGCGCAGAAGTCGCTGATGGTTTTCCATGCGACCCGCTGGCGTTCGGCGGTTTCGGCGTCGCCCGCGTAGAAGCTTTCGAGCGCATCGCCATCGAGTCGCTCCCAGGCGAGGTTGCCGGCGTTCAGCCCGTATTTGTTCTGGGTCCAGTCGGCATCGAGGCGCAGCACGGTGCCATCGGTGAAGCGCGAAGCGGCGTCGAAGAGCGGGGCGTCCGACCAAGCGTTGAGATTGAAGCTGCCGGTGGCATCGGCAAAGGAAAGGACGAGGTAGGGCTTGCCGGCCTTGGTCTGGCGTTCGCTGCGGCCCTGCAGTTCCGCGTCGACAGCAAGTCGCTGCGGCTGCTCGCCAGCCTGCTGCTTGAGCGCGGCGACGGTGAGAAATTCCATGGCGGGAGAATCGGCTGTCGGGCCGATGGAGTCGAGATTATCCCTAGCTCACAATGAGCAGTCATCGATGAGAAATCCGTCCAAGACGGGCGTTTGATCGCCTCGCCACCCTTATTTCTCAAGGAATCGCAAATCCACCGTGGCGAGGGTTTGACATAATACTTAAGAATCCTAAAGTAACGAAGCACTAAGCTAATTGAAATGAGAACTAGAAACTACCTATCGCTGCTTGCGGCTGCCGCTGTCTCGCTTCCTTCGCTTGCCTCTGCGCAGTTGGGGGTGGGAGAACCTCACTACGGAGGGGAAGTGACTTCGACGCTTACTTTTAACTTTACGATCACCAGGATTGGTTCGATCCGTGAAAGCAATGGCCGGGTCGTCGTGCGTGGCGCGCGCGAGCGTTTCAACCAGAGAGATCTCATGATTTACGTCGCCGACCGGGAAAATTTCAAGCTGCCGCTTGGGGCGCGCCTTGTCTTCATCCCCGAGGGAGACGATATCTATTTGCCAGGAGTTTATATCGCCAATAATCAGAACATACCCGTCTACAACGTTTCCGAGTATCTTACCTCCGAAGTGGTTTCCGAAGGAGTCGTCGCTGGCAACTACAGTGAGAATTCGACCTCAATCAGCGAGAACTCCGAGACCGATTTCGTGACGGCGCTGCGAGTGCAGCTCCCTGACGAAGATCTTGTGGTCGAGCCGATTGTTGGACCAGAAAGGCTTGTCGACTTTATCGATGTCGCAGGCATCGCGAAAAACCGTTACAAATACACGGCTCGTGAAAGCCGTAATTCGGTTCGGGTTTCTGAGTCCAGTCGAACGAGTGCAACGCAGCTTCAAGGTTCGGGTCGGATTGACACCAGGCCGGCAACCGTGACGGGTCGTCTCGACATCAGCGGCAGGGAGAATTCCGTGGTCGACGCCAACCGTTGACTTGGCGAGGTCTGAGAAGACCTTCAAGCATTCTCAAGGCACCGCAGTGGAGGGATCCGTTGCGGTGCCTTTTTCGTCCTCAGATTTTCGACTCTGAAGTTGCGAACAGTTCGCGGGCTTGGTGTGTTTCCACCCGTGAAGCCAAGATTCGTCATTCCTGTCGCAGTTCTTCTGGTGGCCTTGGCGATCTTCCTGATGACGAGGCCATCCGAAGTCGTGGAGGCGCCTGCAGTGGATTCGAGTCAGAAGCTCGAGCGGGCTAGCCGCCCCGGACCGAGTCTATCGAAGTCGGGCGTTTCACCCGAGCGAGCGGCGGCTCTTCAAGCGTGGGGTTTGCCGAACCCCCGGGTTTCACCCTATTCGACAAGCAGCGAAGAACACATCGAGTGGATCGATGAACAGCGAGCCGAACTCCTGGAGAAGTCGCATTACCCGGATGACCCGGCCATTCTTCAGGAAGTCATGGCCAGCCTGCGAAGCCCCGAACCCGAGTTGCGGGTGGCGGCTCTTGAAGCCGTGATCAACCTGGGTTCCCGGGATGCGATCCCCTACCTTGAGCAGGCGGCAGTCCTTGCGGAAACTCCGGAGGAACAGAGCAACTTGATCGAGGCCGCGGAGTATCTCAAATTGCCCACCATCTTCGAAGGAAGGGCCCAGCGGAAGAAAGAGCGAGAGGCTGCGGCAAGAGAGGCGGCTGTCGAGGAGTAGCGGTTTTCACCGATGCTTGGCGTCGCGAACGAATTGGGGAAGCGGAGCGCGATGAGTGAATGCTTTTCACAATGATTAGCGATTGAACCTTTGGCCTAATCGGATTGCGGCGATAGGCTTATTACCGATGTCAGATGATTCATCAGAGAACCCGCATGTTGGTTCGCCGAAAGAGCAAGCGGGGGGAGCGCCAGCGGTGGCCTCGTCGATGAAGCAGGTCATGACTCGTGATGGGGTCGTGCGTGGCACCAAGGCGCTGCTTGAGCTGAATCAGAAGGGGGGCTTCGATTGTCCGAGCTGCGCGTGGCCGGATCCCGATGGTAAACGGGCGGCGGCGGAATTTTGTGAGAACGGAGCGAAGGCGGTGGCTTCGGAAGCGATGCGTATGGCGATCGGACGTGAGTTTTTTGCCAAGCACTCGATCGCTGATCTAATGGCGAAGGATGACGGCTGGCACGACCGGCAAGGTCGACTCGCGGAACCGATGCTTTTCAAAGAGGGCGGGTCCCACTATGAGCCGGTATCCTGGGACAAGGCCTTCGAGATTTTGGCGGAAGAACTCAAGGGTCTGGATTCGCCGGATGAGGCGGTCTTCTACACCTCCGGTCGGGCCAGCAACGAGGCGGCCTTCCTTTACCAGATGTTCGCCCGCGCCTACGGCACCAACAACCTGCCGGACTGCTCGAACATGTGCCATGAATCCAGCGGCAAGGCGCTGAACGAAGCGGTCGGGGTGGGCAAGGGAACGGTGACGCTGGATGATTTCCTCGATGCCGACGTCATCATCTGCGCGGGTCAGAATCCGGGCACGAACCATCCGCGGATGTTGGCCACGCTGGAGGAAGCCGTCGAGCGGGGCGCGAAAGTGGTGGCGATCAATCCCTTGAAGGAGGCCGGGCTGATCGCCTTCGCCCATCCACAAAAAGTGTCCGGGATGCTCGGCAAGGCGACGCCGCTGGCTTCGACCTACCTTCAGGTCCGCGTGAATGGCGACATGGCTCTTTTTCGCGGCATCGCCAAGTGCCTGGACGCCGACGGGACCTTCGTTTCGCAGCATACCCGTGGCTACGAGGATTATCGTAGTTTGTTGGAGAAGACCTCATGGGAGGAGATTGAAAAACTATCGGGAGTTTCGCGGGATGAGATCGAAGCTCTCGCGAAGCTTGTTTCCTCGGGGAAGAAGCGCTTGATCACCTGCTGGGCGATGGGGCTTACCCAGCATCGCAATGCGGTGGCGACGATTCGCGAGGTGGTGAATCTCCATCTGATGCTCGGGGCGATTGGTCGTCCGGGCGCCGGACTCTGTCCGGTCCGCGGCCACAGCAACGTGCAGGGCGACCGCACCGTAGGCGTCTGGGAAATGATGCCGGAGAGTTTTCTTGAGGCACTCGACAAGCAGGCGGGGATCACTTCGCCGCGCAAGCACGGCTGGGATACGGTGGCTTCGATCCTGGCGATGCAGCGGGGTGAGGGGAAGGTGTTCTTCGGCTTGGGAGGGAATTTCGTTCAAGCCACACCGGATACCGAGCTGACCTCTGCCGCGCTCCGCAAGTGCCGGCTCACCTGCCATGTTTCGACCAAACTCAACCGCAGCCATCTGGTGACCGGCAAGCGCGCGCTGATCCTACCCTGCCTCGGCCGTAGCGACGATGACCAGGGGCGCCCGGTGACTTGTGAGAATTCGATGGGGGTGGTGCAGGCTTCGCGCGGCAAGCTGAAGCCGATGTCCGATCAGATGCTCTCGGAGCCGGAGATCGTCGCTCGCTTGGGTGAGGCGGTGCTTGGTGATGTGGGCAAGATACGCTGGCGTTGGTTGGCGGAGGACTACGGCCGGATCCGCGACTGGATCGAAGCGGTGGTGCCGGGCTTCGAAAACTACAATCAGCGGGTGATGGAGCCGGGAGGATTCTATTTGCCGAATGCTGCCAAGGAACGGGTCTGGAAGACGGCGACAGGAAAGGCGAATTTTTCTGCGATGGAGTTGGATGCCTTCATGGTGAAGCCGGGGCGTTTCATTCTTCAGACGCTGCGCAGCCACGATCAGTTCAACACGACGGTCTACGGCCCGAATGATCGCTATCGCGGGATTTCGAACGGTCGCCGCATCGTCTTCATGAACCCGCAGGACTTGAGTGAGCTTGAGATCGATCCCCTGGAAGCGATCGATCTCGTCAGTCACTGGGAAGATGGGGAGCGGGAAGCAGCGAACTTTCGGGCGATCCCTTACGACATGCCGAGAGGCATGGCCGCCGCGTATTTTCCAGAGGCGAATGCCCTGGTGCCTGTGGGCAGCTACGCCGAAGGTAGTAATACGCCGACAAGCAAGAGCGTGGAAATCAGCGTGAGGAAGAAGGGATAATATGGAGAAGGACTTTTTAAGTCCTTTGCGGTGGATGAGGGGTAGGATGGCGCTGGGCTTTGGCGGAAGGAGTTACAAACTCCTTCTCCATAGTGCTCCGGCGTAGGGTTCGAATATGGAGAAGGACTTTTTAAGTCCTTTGCGGTGGATGAGGGGTAGGATGGCGCTGGGTTTTGGCGGAAGGAGTTACAAACTCCTTCTCCATGGTGCTCCGGCGTAGACGTTGAACTTCGGCGGGCGGAGGAAGGCGACGAGGGTTTGCTTGGCCTTGGTCGCGAAATCGATGGCGAGGGAGGAGGGGGCGCTGATGGCGGCGACGAGCGGGATACGCGCAGCGAGGGACTTCTGCATGATCTCGAAGGAGACGCGGCCGGAAACGAGCAGGAAGGCGGTGGCGGGATCAATATTGTTCGATAGAGCGTGGCCGATGAGCTTGTCGACGGCGTTATGGCGGCCGATGTCTTCTCGAACAGCGAGCATTTTTCCGGTGGTATCGAAGAGCGCCGCGGCATGCAGACCGCCGGTGGTGTCAAAGGTTGCCTGGGCGGTGCGCAGGATGTCGGGGGCTGCTAAAAGGGCTTCTTTTGGGAAACGTGGAGGGTCTTCGAGTGGCGGGAAGCCACTGATGATGGCGTCAATGCTGGCCTTGCCGCAAATGCCACAGGAAGAGGCACTGAAAACATGACGAGTCAGTTGGCCGAGATCGACTTTGATGTCGTCGCTGAGGAAGACGAGGGCGTGGTTGGCTTTCGACTCCAAATCGATCCGGCGGATGGCATTGAGAGACGGAAGAATGCCTTCGGTAATGAGGAAACCTCGGACCAGATCCTCATCATGGCCGGGTGTGCGCATGACGACGGAAATGGGATGGCCGTCGAGAGTGATCTGGAGGGGTTCCTCGACGACGACATGTTCGGTCTTGGGGTTTCCGTCGGCGTCGGTGGCGGGAACGGGCTGGTCCATGACTTGTAGAGAAGGTGAAACGCCAAGACGCCAAGTGCGCGAGGTCTTTTTAGTTAGAGATGGATCCGAACGACCCGTGGTGTGATGCCGGTAAGGATTTCCCAGGCAATCGTGCCGGCTTTGGCGGCGACTTCGTCGACGCGGATGCGGGGGCCGAAGAGTTCGACTTCATCTCCGGCGGTGACTTCGGAGCCGGTGACGTCGATCATGATCTGATCCATCGTGACACGGCCGAGGAGGGGAAAGCGTTGGTCGCGAATGACGACTTCGGCCCCGTTTCCGGAAAGATGGCGCGGATAGCCGTCGCCGTAGCCGATGCCGACCGTGGCGACCCGGGTCTCGCGTGTGGTGACGAAGGCGCGGCCGTAGGAGATGCCGTGACCGGCGGGCAGGGTGCGGACGAGGGTGACGCGTGATTTGAGGGTCATCACATTCTGCAATTTATCCTGGAATCCGGGGATTGGCGAGATGCCGTAGAGCATCAGGCCGGGACGGACGAGGTTGCAGGGATGGTTGTCGTAACCAAGGAGCCCGGCGCTGTTAGAGAGATGGATCCATTTGAAGCGAGCGGGGCCGCCAAGGGAGTTGATGGTTTCGCGAAAGCTGGCAAACTGCGAGCAGGTGAAGGCTTCGTCCTCGTCGGCCGAGGGCAGGTGGGAGCCGATGCCTTCGACTTCGATACCGGGGAGGGCTTCGAGTTCGCTGAGGATCTCGGGCAGGCCTCGGGCTACGAAGCCGCCGCGGCCCATGCCGGTGTCAATCGCGAGATGCACCCTGAGGCACTTGTTAGAGGCTTGAGCGAGTTCGGAAAAGTGGCGGGCTTCGTCGAGCGATGAAATGCAGGGGGTCCAGCCGCGCGCGACGATTTCGGCCCGTTCTTCGGACCAGGTTGCACCGAGGAGATAGATGGGTGTGGCAACGCCGCTGTCAGCGATGCGCCTCGCTTCACCGACGTTGGCGACCCCGAAAAAGGCGATGTTTTCCTCGGCGAGGATGCGGGCGATCTCCTCAAGTCCGTGCCCGTAGGCACCGGCTTTGACCACGGCCATGACCGAGCCGCCGGAGGATTCCCGTGAGACTCTGAGGTTGTGGCGGAGGGCTTCGAGATCGATCTCGGCCCAGGCGCGGGGAGGTGATGGCTGGATGGGCACTGCTTGAATTTGAAACGCCAAGTCGTCAAGGACGCCAAGCTTGAGGATGAAGCAAGGCGTCCTCGAAGTTCAGTCCTTGTCTTTCTTCAGCCATCTGCGGGTGAGCGGGCCGAAGTAGGCTTTCTCGGAGATGTCGGAAAGGAAGACACCGCCGGGTCCGAAGAACTTCCATTCGTGGCATCCGTAGCAGAGCTGGATGGCGCGTTGTCCGTCGTGGCCCTGCCAGACGAGAACGTAGTCGGGGTGGAAACCGTCGCATTTGTCTTTCGGTCCCCATGCTTGGTGGGATTTCTTGTCGCGGTAAAGGTCGAGCACCTTGTTGATCGTTTCGTCGGAGACATCGAGCGGCTCCTTGAAGAACTTGAAGCCCTCGATTTCGATCCATCCGCCTTTGGCGACCTGCTTTTCGTACTTCGCGGTGTCGCCGGTCGGGTGGGCGAGGCCTTTGTAGACTTTGACGTTGGTCGGGTTGCCGATGTCGTAGGTGACGCCGGCGAGGGAGTCGGTTTCCGTAGGGCGGAGGTCGATGCCGCCGGACCAGCAGGAGGGTGAAGAGCAGGAGGCGAAGAGCAGGACGGGGAGCAGAAAAAGGAGAAGGCGCATCTCGGGAGGATTGAATCCCCAAGACCGATGAAGCGCAAAGAGAATCTAATGGGGCCGCTGGCGGCCATGCGAATTGGGAGCTTTTGAAGGATTACATGGCGGCGATCCATTTTTATGGATGAAAACTTCCCGATCTCCGGCACCTTCGGGCGCATGAAGGGAGAAGAAGCCGAGTCCTTGCCGGTGCTGATCATCGGAGCTGGGCTGGCGGGTCTCAGCTGTGCCTTGAAGCTCCATCGGGCTGGCATTCCGGTGCGGGTGCTGGAAGCGAGTGATGGGGTCGGTGGACGGGTGCGGACGGATCATGTCGATGGCTATCTTCTGGATCGCGGATTTCAGGTCTACCTCAGTGCCTACCCGGAAGCGGGGCGTTTGCTCAACCTGGAGGAACTCGATCTCCACCCCTTCGAGCCGGGGGCGATGGTCTTCGATGGAAAGAAGCTGCATCGGGTCATGGACGTCTTCCGCAAGCCGTCGGCGCTTCTTGAAAGTGCCTTCGCTCCGGTGGGTTCGGTGATGGACAAGCTCCGGGTCGCGCTGCTCAGGTTCCGCGCCTTGGGGAGTGCTGATGAGGAGATTGCGGGCCGACCCGATCAGCGCACCGAGGATTTTCTGAAACGCCGGGGATTCAGTGGTGGGATGATCGACGGCTTTTTCCGTGCGTTTTATGGAGGCATTTTTCTCGAGAGAGAGCTCCGGACTTCCAGTCGGATGTTTGAGTTCACCTTCAAGATGTTCAGTCAGGGAAGTGCCACCCTTCCCGCCAAGGGGATGGGGGAGATCGCGCTGCAGCTGGCCCGGCAACTTCCTGCGGAGACGATCCGTGTTGATGCGGTGGTTGCTTCGGTCAGTGGCGAGGGATGTCGTCTTGTCGGCGGTGAGGAGGTCCGTGGATCGCGGGTAGTGGTGGCGACGCAGGCGAGCCAGACGGGCAAGCTGATCCCTGAATTCGAGAGGCAGGCTCCCGAGTGGCGCTCGGTGACGAATTTATACTACAGTTCTAGTAAATCACCGCTCGCGGAGCCGATCATCGCGCTGAATGCGGGTGGTGAAGGTTTGGTGAACAATGTCTGTGTGCTCTCGGATGTGGCTCCAAGCTATGCGCCCCCGGGGCGGGCTTTGATTTCGGTGTCGGTGCTGGGTTTGCATCCGGATGCCGGTCTTCCTGATCAGGTGAGGGAGGAGCTGGGCGCGTGGTTTGGCGAGCAGGTCGAGGAGTGGATCCATCTGCGGACGGATCTGATCAAGCATGCGCTGCCGGAGCAGCTCCCTGAGGCGGGTGAATTGAAGAAAGAGACTGTTCTCAAAATGGGCGACGTGTGGATTTGTGGCGACCATACCAGCAGCGCCTCGATCGAAGGGGCGATCATTTCGGGGAGTCAGACGGCGGAGAAGATTGTGGCGGATTTGGCCAGATAGGAGCAGAGCAAAGCTGAGAGCGTTGTTCAGGCAGGATCGAGTGGGGATTGGCGACGAGTGGGCGCTCCCTTTGGGGGACGGTGGCGTCCCACTTCCCATGGGGGGCGATCAGCTCTTCACTGGGGCCTCGATGATGCCTTCTTCGGTTTCCTGCTTGAGCCGGAGTTGACCGCAGGCGGCGTCGATGTCGTGGCCTTTCTCGAGCCGCAGGGTGGCGGAGACGCCGGCATTCTTGAGGATGTCGCGGAAGGCGCGGCAGCGGGTTTCGGAGGGGCGGACCCATTCGAGGCCTTCTACGGTGTTGTAGGGGATCAGGTTGACCTTGGCGGTGAGACGCTTGGCGTGGGTGGCGAGGATGCGCGCTTGCTCGAGGTCGTCGTTCACATTCTCGATGAGGATGTATTCGAGGGTGAGGTGCTGTTTTTTACGGGAGTTCCAGTAGTCGAGGGCTTCGAAGAGGTCGGCGGTCTTCCACTTCTTGTTCACCGGCATGATCAGGTCGCGGACGTCGTCGGTGGCGCCGTGGAGGGAAATCGCGAGGCGGATCTGCTGCGGGTGATCGGCGAGTCTTTTGATCTGCGGGACGAGGCCGGAAGTGGAAATGGTGAGGTGTCGTGCGCCGAGATGCAGGCCCCAATCGGCGGTGATGATCTCGATCGCAGCCATGAGCTTGTCGAAGTTCGCGAAAGGTTCGCCCATGCCCATGAAGACGAGGTTGTCGACGCGTTCGCCGGAGAGCCGTTCGGCCATTAGGACCTGGCCGGCGATTTCAGCGGCGTCGAGGTTGCGGGAAAAGCCGGCGAGGCCGGAGGCGCAGAATTTGCAGCCGTAGGCACAGCCGACTTGGGAGGAAACGCAGAGAGTGCGGCGGTCGGATTTTTCGCCGTAGAGCGCGGGGTTGGCGGGGATGAGGACGGATTCGACATAGCGGCCGTCACCGAGTTTGAAGAGGAACTTGCGGGTGGTATCGGCGCTGCCCTGGACGGTGGTGGATTCGAGGGCGTGGAGGCAGTGGGTTTCCGTGAGCTTTTCCCGCAGGGCCGCGGGGAGGTTGGTCATGTCTTCGAAGGACGCGGCTTTCTTTTTCCAGATCCAATCGAGAAGCTGGGTCGCACGGAACTTCGGCTCGCCCCACTCGGCCATCAGCTCGGTGAGGGAGTCTTTCGAGTAGCCGGTGAGGGCGGGAAGCATGGGGGGAGGGTGGAGCATCGGGAGGGCGAGGTCGAACCTTGAACGACTTTCAGGTGGTTGCGCTCGATGTCTTCGAATGATCGTTAACACCTGAACCGAAATGTCCCGGCAATCAGCGACCCACTCGTCCAAAGAGCTTTTCGGTCTGGGCGGCGGCTTTGACCTTGTGGATGTCTTTGACGTAGGCGGCGACGGTTCCCAGGGCGCCGACGATCGCGGCCCAGTCGTCGCCGTAGCCGGCACCGGGAATGATGTCGGGCACGAGGTCGGCAGGGAAGATCAGGTAGCCAAGGGCACCGACGATGACGCCTTTGGCCCAGGTCGGCGTATCGGAGTCCCGGAGGCAGTGGTAGAGGGTCAAAATGGTCAGCACGGCGTTTTTTCCGAGCACCTTGGAGGTCCGGCGAAGTTTTTCCCAAAGGCGTGGGGCCGAGTACCAGCGCTCGGCTTTGAGTTGGCTGGGGAGTTCAGGGTCCATGGGGACAGTGTGACGCGGAATTTGAGATTTGTAATGTGAGAATTGAGGTCCGAGTCTGGAATTGTGAGTCGACCGGTGGATACTTTGCTGGATTACTTGCGTGCCGAGGAGGCGCGCGGGACGGAGAGTGTATTTTTGGATGAGCAGGCCAAGGAGCTGCTGCGTGAGCTGCATCGGCGGGCGCATGGGCCGAAGGCTCCGGCCAGGAAGCCTGCGGTGGTGGCTTCGGTGTCGCTGCACGAGGAGCCCGAGAGGGAGAAGTCGCTGACTCCCGTCGCGACGATCACGGTCAGTGGTGATTCGAGTGCGGAGCGGATCGAGTCGCTCAAACTGCAGGCTGCCAACTGGGCACCGGCAAAGGCTTTGGGAACGCTGCGCGAGACGATGGTTTTTTCGACCGGGAATCCGGAGGCGGAGTTGATGCTGGTGGGCGAAGCACCGGGCTATCAGGAGGAAAAGCAGGAAACGCCATTCGTTGGTCCGGCGGGTCAGAAGCTCGATGGAATTTTAAAGGCGATGGGTCTCGAGCGTGAGGCGGTCTACATTTCGAATATCGTCAAGTTCAGGCCGGCAATGCCGAAGCAGACGACGAACAACCGCAAGCCGACGCCGGAGGAAATGGCGAGCTGCCTGGCCTTCGTGCGCGAGGAAGTGCGGATCGTGAAGCCGAAGTGCATCGTCGCGCTCGGGGCAAGCGCCGCGGAGGGATTGCTCGGTCTAACAGGTGCGGTGGGGAAGATGCGGAATGAGTGGCATGCGTTTGAAGGGATTCCGGCGCGGGTCACCTATCATCCGGCTTACCTGCTCCACGGCAATGCCGGCTTGAAGGACAAGCGCATGATCTGGGAGGACATGCTGGAGGTGATGGCAAAGCTCGGGTTGCCGATTTCGGAGAAGCAGCAGGGTTTCTTTCTGCCGAAGTGATGGCTGTGGACTGCGTGCAGCCTGCTGCCGCTGTCCGGCCATGCAGCCCTGCTGCTGCCGGTGCCTCGACAGCAGGCTGTCTCGCGAAACAGCGGCAGCAGGCTGCAGCAGTCCACGGTGTTTCCACGGACTACTCGCCGTCTTTTTGGGCGATTTCGTCGAACTTGAATGAGGCGACCGTGGCGAGCCATGCGGGGCTTACGGCGTTTTTGAAATGGCGGGCACTGCACCATTGGTAGTCGGTGGCGACTCGGACAATCCCGTGATGCACGGGATTGCGATGCACGTAATTCAGTCGAGCGAGGTAGCCGCGCTGCAAGGTAAGATGGGTGTCACGGAAGTTTTGCCACAGTCGGTTGCGACCGGGTGTGCCGTCCCGGATGTTGAGTTCTTTGGTTGTGAGGCTATGGAGTTTTCGTAGTCCCGCTGTTAGGGACTTTGCGTTATCTTCACCTTCGCCGATGTGGGCGATGAAGTGGTAGTGGTTTGAGAGGATCGCCCAAGCTTCTATTTTCCAAGAGAGCTCGTCGGCGATACTGAAGAGGGTTTGTTGAAACCAGTCTTTGAGGGTGTCGTCGGATAGGAGGTGGACTGCGTCGGTACTGCGGGCGGTGATCATGTAAACTCCGGCGACTCCGAGGCGGTGAGGGGGAGCGTGCGGTCAATCGCGAGTGCCTTTGGCGGATTGCTCGTCAGTTGGGAGGGGATCCATGAGAGGTTTTTAGGGAAAACGGTGCGGGTTTGGCGAGTATTTGTGGACTGCGCGCAGCCTGCTGCCGCTGTTCGGCCATGCAGCCCTGCTGCTGCCGGTGCCTCGACAGCAGGCTGTCTCGCGATACAGCGGCAGCAGGCTGCAGCAGTCCACGGTCAGATGGCGTAGGCGTCGCGGAAGCGCAGGATCGGGTCGCCGGGGGCGTGGGGGTGGCAGAGGCGGTCGATCATTTCCTCCCAGTCGTCGTGACCTTTGAGGATCTCGACCTCGATGCGCAGGAACCAGATCGGGACGGTGATCTCCTTCGGCCTTGGGAAACGGACGGCATCCTTCTCGGTCGTCACGACGAGCTGCATGTCGCGCTCGATGCAGCGTTCCATGAAGGCATTGATCTCGCGGATGTTGAAGCGGTAGTGGTCGGGGAAATGGCGGCGGATCTCGACACGTGCCCCGAGGTTTTCGAGCGATTTCTCGAAGCTTTCCGGCACGGCGATGCCTGAGATGGCGGCGACCCATTTGTCCTGGAGGTAATCCAGCGGCTTGCGCTTGCCGGTGAAGACTTCCTCGAGATAGCGCGGCCCGTGGGCGCACTCGATGATCGGGGCGTAGGGGTTGTGACGCCGGAGTTGTTCGATCAGGGCGTCGTTCGGTGAGCCGTCGCACTTGGTGATCAGGATGTACGATGCGCGCCGTAGATTGGCGGGTGGCTCGCGCAGGGTGCCGCGAGGGAGCAGGTGGCCGGTGCCGTAGGGTGCGGTGCGGTCGACGAGCACGATGTCGGTTCCGTGAGCGAGGCGGAGGTACTGGAGTCCGTCGTCGAGCACGAGGGTGTCGGCTCCAAGATGGCGCACGGCGAAGCGCCCGCCCTTGATGCGGTCCTTGTCGACGACCACGGAGACGCCTTTGAGATTCTGGGCGAGCATGTAGGGCTCGTCACCGGCGAACTTGGAGTCGAGCAGCAGCTTGTCTCCTGCTGAAACGACCTTCGGCATGTGGTCGGGGTCGATGGGATGCCCGTCGCGGCTTTCCCACTTCTGGGGCTGCTTGAGTCGGCGGCTTTTGTAGCCACGGCTGAGGATGGCGACGCTGCGGCCGCGGTCGCGCAGGGTTCTGGAGAGCATTTCGGTGACCGGGGTCTTGCCGGTGCCGCCGACAGTGATGTTGCCGATCGAGATGACCTGGGTGCCGAGGTGGGACTGCTGTTTCCAGCGGCGGCGGAAGACCATCAGGCGGGCTTTGACGATTTGGAGGAAAAGCACCGAGAGCGCACTCATGGCGAGCCGGGTCATGCCGGCGCGGAAACCTTTGGCGCGGCCGAAGATGACGTCGGCGCCCCAGCGTTCGAGCTCGGCGAGGGTTTCCTTCATGAGGGCTGGTCGAGATAATCGGGAAGGGAAGTGGAACCGCCAAGGCGCAAAGGCGCAAAGTTTTGGAGGGGGGACTTGCGTCTGTCCCTACTCAGGCTTGCTCGCGGATGAGAATGATGTCGAAGGGATAGATTTCGCCGTCGGATTCAGCAAGGATGGCGTTTTCCGGGCGGACATCGGTGGCGATGATCCCGTCGCGCCGCCAGGTGAGCTGCGCGAGCATATCGAGGCGGGTCGGGGGGGTGTAGGCTTGCCAGCCTTGCTGACGCATCCAGTCGGCGAGGTCGTTTTCGGAGGGGTTCGTGCCGACGATGAAGGGCTGCTGAAGAAGCAGGAAACTGCCATCGGAACCGAGAGCGTGGAGATCGAGGCCGGTGGGAAAATTTTCCTCGGCGAGCATGAAGCGGATCAATGATTCCGTCAGCCCGCCAGGACGGAGAATCCACATGCCTTCGGCATCGATGTCGACGGTCCAGCCGAAGCCAGCCTTTCCCGCGCCGCCGAGCAGTTTGATGACCTGTTGGTTTGCGGGATCACCGAAAACCACGGCTTCTCCTCCACCACCGATAAGAGACAGATTTCCCTCGGAATCGCTTTGGTGAAAATCGGCGAGACGCAGGGCGAGGGAGCGCCCGAATTCGGGGGTCTCGCGGAAGATCTCGCTTAGTTCGCTTTCGACCTGATAGCCGTCGAGGCTTTGGGCGAAGTCACTTCCTTCAAGGCATCTTCCGGCAGCACCGGCCCACTCCGTGATTCGAGAATCGCCGAGCGGCGACGGTTGCGGCGGGTCTGTTCGAGCATTTCCTCGATCGTGACCCTGCGCTGGTTTTTCGGAGGCATGGGGCAATCCTAGCACCTTGCGGAGGCTTTTCAAGCTGAAGGCGTTGTCGGGCATCGGCAGGTGAACGCTATCGATACTGGAGGACCGTGCCAGCGGAAACCCGGCGGGATTCAAGGGTCGGGCTCCAAATTTGGAGGGCGGTGGCAGAGCGAGTCTTCGAGCGGCGATACCGCTTTGAAGCCACCGCAGTCCAAAGCCTGCCGCGCATTAGGCGGGGGTCTCTTGGAGATATTGCTCCAGCTTTCCGGCGATTGCCGCTGGGACCACGGCGTGGACGAGGATGTCGTTCCCTTCGTAGTCGGTGGAAAGGATTTTGGCGTGGCTGTGGAGCAGGCCGATGAGGTCGGCGCGGGCCTGGGGAATGCGGTAACGTTCACGGTGGACGCGGTCGGCGAGGACACGTGAGCAGGCTTGGAGCAGTTCCTCCATCCCGAGCTTGTTCAGGGCCGAGCCGTGGAGGGCCTCGGGGTAGGTGCGTTTGAGGAAAGCGAGTTGCTCGGGATCGGTGACACGATCGATCTTGTTGAGGAAGGTGATGATGGTCTTTTCACCGGCGCCAAGTTCTGCGAGGACTTCGAGGGTGGTGTCGTGAAAGCGTTCGACTTCGGGCGATGAGGCATCGAGCACATGGATGCAGAAATCGGCGAGCACGGCTTCTTCAAGCGTGGCCTTGAAGGCTTCGACGAGGCGGTGGGGGAGGTTTCTTACAAATCCAACGGTGTCGGTGATGAGCAGCGGCTGGCCGTCGGGGAGGTCGATCTTGCGGGTGGTGGTGTCGAGGGTGGCGAAGAGCATGTCCTTTGCCATGACTTCGGAACCGGAGAGTCGGTTGAGGAGGGTTGACTTTCCGGCATTGGTGTAGCCGACGATGGCGGCGTGCGGGGTCTCGAGCTTCTCGCGGGCGTGGCGCTGGGTGGCGCGCTGCTTGCGCACTTCCTCGAGTTCGCGTTTGGCTCGATCGATACGGACATTGGCCATGCGGCGGTCGACTTCGATCTGCTTTTCCCCCATGCCACGGGCGGCTGCGGAGCCACCGGAACCCCCACCGCCTTCGCGGTCGAGGTGGCCCCACATCCGGGCGAGGCGCGGGAGCGCGTACTGCATGCGGGCGAGCTCGACTTGAAGCCGGGCTTCGCGGGTTTTTGCGCGCTTGGCGAAGATGTCGAGGATGACTTCTTCGCGGTCGATCACGCAGAGGTCCGAAGCGGCTTCCCACTCGCGCTGCTGGGAGGGGGCGAGCTGGTTGTCGAAGACGATGCAGTCGCAGTCATGGGCGCGGGCGAGTTCGACGATCTCGGCGGCCTTGCCGGTGCCGCAGAGGAACTTGCGGTGCATCGCGCGCGATTTGGCGAGGACCTTGTCGACGATGCCGATGCCGAGGGTGTTGACGAGTTCTTCGAGCTCCTCGAGGAGGGCTTCGGACTCGTCGGCTTCGCGGGGGTCGAAGTAGAGCCGCACCAGCAGTGCGCGCTCGACCATCTCCGGCTTTTCCTTGATCTCAAACATGCGTGCGCCGGGATAGCAGGCAAGTTGCCGGGAGGCTAGGGAATTGGGCGATCTGGAGAAATGGATGGCGCAAAGCCTTCTTCACGCTATGATACGGAGTTGTATGGACACGAATGACGCATCCCACGAAGTCCTCTTGGCGACCAAGATTGAGGAAGCAGAGCAGAAGCTCGAGAAGCTGGAGTTGGCGATTGATGAGATCGGCCAGCCAGCAGCGAGCGAATTGAAGCGGCGGCTTGAGGCCTTGAAGGTGGAAGAGCGGGCGCTTAAACGGAACTTCGAGGAAGCACGAGTCGGTCAATTGACCAACGCGGCGAAGATGGAGAAAATCGAAACCTTGCTGCGGCACATCGAACGCGAGGAATCCTCGGTCGAACATGAGGCGGCTTTCCTTCATCAGGGCAATCCCTCGACGGTGGTGATGGCGGCCGAGGCAAGCGCGAAATTGGTGGGAGCGATCAGTCGTGGGGTGAAGAAGGTGGTGGGTGAGCATCCTTTCGAAACGAGCTCGGTTTTCGTGAATCACTCGCACGAAACCCTGGTGTCGCGGTATGGCTTGAAGAAGGAAGGCACGCAGAGGGCGGACGCGGAGAGCTAGTCTTTCGTGGCGTAATGCCCGGGAGGTCCTTTGACAGGCTTTGGCACGAGGTGAAGTATGCGATGCATGATTCGCATGCTTGCTGGGATTCTGTTGGTGTTGCCGCTTGTGGGGCAGGAGGAACGCTACCCGCTGGATGTTGCCTCGCAGATGCAGGTTGATGTGCCGGTTGGGACGCTGAGCAAGCACCAGTTCTCGGATTCGAAGGTATTTCCGGGAACCGAGCGCGATTACTGGGTTTATGTGCCGGCGCAGTATCATGGGAAGCAGCCGGCGTGTTTGATGGTCTTTCAGGACGGCGGGAGCTTTGTCAGGAATCCCGGAAAGGAAGGCTACGTGCCGATGGTCTTCGACAACCTGATCGGGAGCGGTGAGATGCCGGTGACGATTGGCTTGTTCGTCGATCCTGGGGTGGTGCCGCCGAGGCGGAAGGGCGCGCAGCCGAGATTCAACCGTTCCCTGGAATACGATGGCATGGGCCCGGATTACTCGCGCTTCCTGGTCGATGAGCTGATGCCGAAGGTCGAGCGCGAGCTTGGATTGAAAATTTCTAACAATCCGGATGATCGTGCGATATGTGGCGCTTCATCGGGAGCGATCGCGGCCTTCACCGTGGCGTGGGAGCGGCCGGATCAGTTTCGCCGGGTCTTTTCGATGAACGGCACTTTCGTCGGACTCCGCGGGGGAAATGACTATCCGACCCTGATCCGCAAGACCGAGCCAAAGCCGCTGCGGGTCTTTCTTCAAGATGGAGAGAATGACCTGAACATCTATGGTGGCGACTGGTGGATGGCGAATCAGGCGATGCAGCGGGCGCTGGAGTTCGCGGGCTACGAACAGGACTTCCGGTGGGGCAAGGGCGAGCACAACCGGAAGCACGGAAATGCGATCATGCCGGAGGCGCTGCGATGGCTGTGGAAGGATCACGGCAAGGTGCCGGTGAAGACGCACCCGGAAAAGAGCAGGTCACGGGCGTCTGAGTGGTTGATCGCGGGTGAGGACTGGGAAGTGGTGAGCGAAGGTCACAACTGGTCCGAGGGTCTTGCTCTAACAGAAGACGGCACGCTTTTTTTCACCGACGTGCCGGATGGCGAGATTTTCAGGATTACTCCGGATGGAAAGGAGATGCGTATTTTTTACGGAACAGATAGAGGGAACGGCATCGCAATGGGACCGGATGGCAAGACGCTCTATGTGGCGGGTGAGCAGGTGCGGGCCTACGATACGGAGGCCGGAGGGTTTGAGGTGGTGTTTGATGAAGCTGGGGCGAATGACGTGGTGGTTTCCTCGAGCGGTCAGCTCTATTTTACAGCACCGAAGGCGGACAAGGTATGGCATGTGGATCTCAAGTCGGGGAAGCGGAAGTCGTATCGCTTCAAGGGACCGAACGGGATTGGCTTGAGTGCGGATCAGAGTCAGTTGCTGGTCTGCCAGTTTGCGGGTCCCTTTGTGCACTCTTACACGATTGGTGAAGATGGCTCGTTATCGAATCAACAGGCCTATCATTACGCTCATGGTCCGACGAACTCAGGGACCTATGCCTTGGACGGTCAATGTGCGACGGCTTCCGGTCATCTTCTCGTCGGGACCGAGGCGGGGTTGCAGGTTTTTGATCAGCCCGGGCGGGTGAACCTGATCCTGCCGAAGCCGAAGTACGAGGATGGTCGTATCAACTACTGCGCGCTTCACGGCGACACGCTCTACATCGCGACGCGGCACCGCATTTACAAGCGGAAGACGAAGTTCAAGGCCGCTCCGGCATGGCAGGTGCCGTCGGAGGTGCCGCGGCCGGGTTTGTAGGTCGAGCTTTCCGGGGGCTTGGCGCTTCGCTCGGAGCGATTGACTCCAATGGGATGCCATTTTCGTAAATCGTGATCTCGACAAGTCGAGAGCGGGACTCATGCTTCGTGTTAACTTCATGAAAAGCCCTCCTGCCTCGCTGATGACTCTCGTTCTCGGAGTCGTTCTTGGATTTCTCATCACCCGAGGCGTCGATGACTTGGGCGGAAACAAGGAGGACTCCGGTGCGGAGCATGAGGAACATGCAGGCATTCCAAGGCGGGAAGGATCAGGAGAGAAGGCCTCGAAACGGAAGGTGGCGAGTGGTGGTGGCGGGCAGTCGAGCAGGGGTCTCCAAGCTATTTTGGACCTGACAAACTCCTACCATGGGACAGCACCCAGTGTGGAGTTTTACAAGGCGATCGATGCTCTCAGCGAAGGCGAGGTCCAGGCGATGCTCAGCGAACTTGAGGGATCGAGCCATCAGGATGTAAGGACTCACAAAGTGTGGAACGCTCTCTACGGCCGCTGGGCGAAATCAGATCCGCAGGGAGCCTGGGCCGCAGTAAAGGACATCGACAAGCCATGGCTTCGGCAGCAGGCATGTGCGGCGATCATTGGTGAAGTTAGTCTAACAAGCTTGGCCGATGCCCAAGTGATGCTCAGTGAATTGGATGAGGGCCCTGAGAGGCAGGCGGCGCTGCAGGCGTTCATTGCGAATGCCTCGGTGCAGGATCCAGGCATGGCCTTGGAGTGGCTCAACAAGGATCGAAGCTCTCGAAATAGCTACCAGTATCATCAATTGTTCTCGTCCTGGGCCAGCGAAGACCCGGAGGCGGCGATTGCCGGTTTGGACACGCTGGAAGGTCCTCAGGCGAGGCAGCAGGCAATGAGTGGACTCGCCGCTGCTTTGGCAAGTCAAGACCCCGAACGGGCGCTCCAATTTGCCCTCGGAGTGAAAAACAGCGCGGAACAGAACGGCATGATGTCCCAGATTGCCCGAGTTTTGGCGGCGAGCGATCCCCAACGCGCCTTGAAGATGCTGGATGAGTTGCCAAGCGGGCCGCAGCGGAACGGGGTTCTTTCCGGTATTACTGGTAGCTGGTTTCAGAATGCACCGAAAGAGGCGATGCTTTGGATCGAGTCGCTGCCCTCGCATGATCGTGCCACGGCGCTTGAGCAGGGAATGTGGCAGATCATTCAGAGTGATATCGAGGGGGCTGCGAAGTTACTGGAGTCCATGCCTTCGGGTCAGAGCCTTAGCCATTACTATTCGAATGTGGCTTCTCAGTGGGCGCAGACGGATCCGGACGCCGCCTTGCGCTGGGTGGAGGGGCTTCCTGCGGGGCAGCGAAAGAATCAGGCGACAAGCGGCATCATCAACAAGATTGCCGAATCCGACCCAAGGAAGGCGGCAAGCATGCTGGAACAGATGGGCATCGATCAAAACAGTTCCCACCAGGTTGGAACGATTGCGGGCAGTTGGGCGATGGAAGACGGCGCTGCGGCGATGGCCTGGATGGAAGGCCTTGATCTGCGCGAAAACGAGCGGAGCAGCGCCGTGAGCAGCGCCTTCTCACAGTGGGTTCAGACGGACTCCGAAGCCGCCGCAAAGTATGCGCTGAGTTTCGAGAATGAGAAGGATCGAAAGGCGGCGATCGACTCCCTGGTGCGTGGATGGGCGGGACAAGATCCGCAGGGTGCCCGCGATTGGGTGGAATCGCATCTTGAAGGCGATTCCAAGAATGGAGCGCTTGGCTCTCTCATCCAGAATCTCGCGTATCAGGATATTGAGACCGCGGTGACGATGTATGACGAAGCGACTGCGGGTTTGTCTGCAGAGGATCGCGAGAAGCATTTCGGGAATGTGACTTCCAACATCACCAGTTCGTGGTCCCGGCACGACCCGAGCGCTGCGAGCGAATGGTTGATGAGGCTGCCTGAAGGGGATCAGCGAACCCAATCGGTGAGTCAGCTGGTCGACAATTGGGGGGACTACGACATTGGCGGGGCGGCCGAATTTGTGATCACTCTGGCCGAAGGCAAGGAGCGGAATATCGCGGTCGAACGACTGGTGGGTGATCTGAGTCGTTCTGATCCCGAAGCAGCCTTCCAGTGGGCGGTGAGCGTCGGCGATGAATCGAAGAGGCAGCAACTGGTCCAGCAGGCGGCGAATCAGTGGAAGGCGGCTGACCCCGAAGCGGCGAGGTCGGCTGTCAGAAATGCGGATATTTCAGATGAGGCGCGGGCGAGGATCCTCAAGGGATTGGATCGGTAACGCTATGTCACCTTGGTCAGGATCGAAAAGGTTGCGGCCGAATTTACTCGTCGACCTTGAGCCGAAGAAATTCGTCGGCAATGCGGCTGATGGTGATCAGACCGGTGCTTGCAGGAGGAATCGGGTTGAGGGAGGAGGAGATACGGTTCGCTGAAACGGGGGTCCAGGCGGAGAAGAGATCCGAGCCTTGGATCGTGATCGGAGCAATGGTTCCGGTGGGCGGCAATTGGATTTCGTAAGCGCCGTTTGCTGTTTTGAGAACGAAGTTCCGGGCATCATCGAGAGCTCCGAGACCGAGGGCCCAGACAATGGCATTGGGCACGCCGTCGCCATTGGCATCGGCTTGGCCATCGGCTCCAGTGATGCCTTCGGCAAGAGTCCAGGCGAGGTATTCGCTTTTGGGGACTTCAAGAGTGCCGGTGGCTTTCAGGGTGCCCGCGGCGGTGATGGCGACATTGACACCCCCGCCGTCGAAATTGTCGTCGATCGCAATTGGCAGGGTGACGGCGACCGAAAATTTCAGAAAGATCCCGGAGTTTCCGTCGGGAGTCAGAGTGATCGTGCCCGTGCCGCTGCCGGAACCGATGAAGGGATCTTCGGGGGAAAGCGTAAGGTCTACTGGACTGCCAAGGGCGGTTCCGGTGATCGAGCCCTGATCAATTTCGAAGCTATGCTGGGAGGCATCGAACTCACCAGTCTCGGGTTCGACAGTACCGGGAGGATCGGGAGTGACGATGGCGGCAGAGAGCTGGTTTCCGCTGACATTGTAGCCTAGGCCGAGAAAGCTCCGGCTGAAGTTCAAGGGCGAGGTGGTCGCCCTGCCTTCGCGGAGGGTGAATTCACTGGTTTTGCCGGTGGCGGGATCGACATCGAAATCCGCGATGACCGAGCCGGAGAGGATGGTCGTTTCCGTGTCAGCGAGCGAGATGGGGGTGTCGGGATCCACCCTGATGGTGAGCGTGTTGAAGCCGGGTTCCCCCTCGACCAGCGTGAGCGTGGTGCTCGCGGGGATTGCAAAGACCGGTGGGACCAGCAAGAGGAGGAAAAGGCGGTGAAGCATTCGGCTAGATGGCTAAGCGTGATCTTGGGCTTGGCAAAACCGAAAGCCGGGAATTCTCAGGCTAGAGTTTCGAGCCACAGATTGAGAATTTCGACAGCAGCGGCCTGGTCGATGACGGCTTTTTGTTTTTTGGCGTTGCGGCCGGCATCGTGGAGTTTTTCGGCGGCGGAAATGGTGGTGTAGGACTCGTCGATGAACTCGAGGGGGAGCTCAGGCAGGCGGGCGGCGAGTTTTTTGGCGAAGCGGCGCACCTTTTCGGCGGAAGTGCCTTCCGAGCCATCGAGGCGGTAGGGGATGCCGACGACGAGGGTCTGGATGCCACGCGAATCGCAGAGGGCTGCGATCCGTTCAATGGCGTCGGTCTTGCGGACGTCGATCGTTTCGACCGGGTGGGCCATGATGCCGACGGGGTCGGTGGCGGCGATGCCGATGCGGGCGTCGCCATGATCGATGCCGAGGGCGGGGTGCATGGGAAGTGCCGAGTGATCAGTTGGCAGTGATCAGTGAAAGGCAGTTGGTTCAAGCGCCAAAGAGTTCCTTGGCGCGTCTGGCGATCTCTTCCGGGGTGATGTCTTCAGTCTTCTGACCGAAGCACCAGCGGTAGCCGAAAGGATCGCGGACGATGGCATCTCGAGAACCCCAGAAATGGTCTTCGGGTGCGGCGACGGAGGTGGCACCGGCGGCGATGGCTTGGGCGTAGGCCCGGTCGCAGTCCTCGCTGTCGATGGCGAACAGGCAGGAAGCCGTGGTGCCTTCGGGCATGGCGTGTGCCAGCCACTCAGGAGATTCGCCGGAGATGAAGAGGTGGGTGTCGCCGATGTCGAACTCGGCATGGGCGATGGAACCGTCTGGAGCCGAGAGGCGGAACGACTCGACGGCTCCGAACGCCTTCGCGTAGAAATCAAGGGCGCTCGCGACATCGGCACACCTGACGGTGAGGGAGAGGGAGACGGTGGGCGGCTTCTTATGGGACATGATTTCGCGCGATTTTTTGTGAGGATGCGGTCGTTAGAGCAGCTCCTTGGGAAGTTTGTCGCCGAGTTTCTTGATCGCGTCGGCCTGATGGCGGTTGGCGATGAGGATGGCGTCTTCTGTTTGGACGACGATGAGGTCATCGACGCCGAGTAGCGCGATGTGGGTGCCCTTTTTCGCGTTGAAGACGATATTGTTCTCTGAATCGACTTCGGTGATCGGGCAATTGACGTTGTTGTGGTCGCCGACGGTATCGAGATACTTGGCGACGGACAGCCATGAGCCGACGTCGTCCCAATCAAAGGTGGCCTCGATGTTGTAGACGCGGCTGGCTTGCTCCATGAGGGCGTAGTCGATCGAGATTGGGGTGAGTTTCGGGAACTGGGCGTTGACCGTGGCATTCAGGTCTTTGCTGTGGAGCAGTTCGGAGACGAAATTGGCGAGTTCGGGTGCGTGGGTGGAGAGTTCGCGAATGACGGTTGGCAGTGACCAGACGAACATGCCGGCGTTCCAGCAGAAGCCACCCCTGGCGAGGAAGGTTTCGGCGAGATCGGTGCTGGGTTTTTCGCGGAAGCGTTTCACTTCGGCGGGAGGGTTCTCGCAATCGAGCCCCGGGATCGAGGCGCGGTTGCCGCGCTCAATGTAGCCGTAGGAAGGGCAGGGCCAGGTGGGCTTGATACCAATAGTGACGAGGCCGTCGGATTTTTCGGCGGTGTTGATCGCGTCCCGCATGACCGATTGGTAGGCCTCGGTGTCCTTGATCAGCTGGTCGGCCGGCAGGACGATCATGGTGGCATCGGGATCGCGTGCGGCGACGAGGCCGATGCCAAGGGCGACGGCGGGGGCGGTGTCGCGTTTGGCGGGTTCGGCAAAGATATTTTCTGCTGGGAGCATGGAGGCGGCCTCGCGGACGGCGGCTTCCTGCAGGGAATTGGTGAGAATCAGGACGTTTTCCCTGGGGACGAGGCCTTCGAGGCGGGCGATGGTCTGCTCGAGCAGGGTGTCATCGCCGAAGAGGTCGAGGAGTTGCTTGGGGCGGGCATTGCGGCTGAGAGGCCAGAATCGAGTGCCTGAGCCGCCGGCGAGAATGAGTGCGTAGGTGGATGCCATGATTGTCTGAGGAAAGTCGGCGGCAATGTAGCGAATGTTCTGTTAGCGAAAAGTCTGAAGTCTCGGCGGCGGGGTACCTGTTTCCGGTATTGTCGAATCCTTCGCTTCGGCTAGGGTGGAGGCATGAGAGAGATGATTGAAGAGGATGATCGTGACTGGACGGAGAACACGGCGTTGGCAGCTCCGGCGTTGCTTGGTGCGGCGGCGGGTCTGATTCTCGGTGAAGTCATGAATTCCAATGCCCGGCGCGGCTTTGCGATTGGTCTCGCGGCCCTTGGTGTGGTGGCGCTGGTGCCACTGACGGTTGGAGGCATCGTCAACAAGGTCAATGCTCCGCAGACCCGCCGCGGTGCTCGTCGCCGTCTGGAAGGGATCCGCAGGGCGGGAGGTAACGGTTTCGTTGAAAACGAGCTGCGCGAGAGCGGCGTGGTGTGAGGCTGGCAATCACCGGGACCCAAGGCCGGGTCGGACGCGCATTGGCAGATCGGCTCGGCAAAACTTTTGAGGTCCACGAGTTGGACCGGGGAAATTTTGACCTCTCGGCGCCGGATCTCGGCAAACGGTTGAGTCGTCTGGATTTCGACCTGCTGCTGCATCCCGCAGCGATGACGTCGCTGGAAGCCTGCGAGGATGATCCGGAGCTGGCGCGGCGCATCAATGCCGAAGCACCGGGTGAATTGGCGAAGGTCTGCCGTTTGAGCGGACGTGGGATGGTGCATTTCAGCACCGACTATGTGCTGGCGGGCGACGTGCCCGGTCTTCATGACGAGGATTTCCGCGTGGAGCCGATTTCGGTTTATGGAGAATCGAAGCTCGGGGGCGAGCGGCGGGTGCTGGATGAGGGCGGCTGTGTGATGCGGGTGTCGTGGGTCTTTGGCCCGGAGAGGCCAGCCTTTCCTGATCAGGTGATCACGCGGGCGCTTGCCGGTGAGCCCTTGATGGCGGTGGCGGACAAGACCTCTCTGCCGACTTTTACCCGGGATCTGGCGGAGTGGGTGGGAGCGGGGCTGGAAACGGGATTCCCGAACGACGTCCTACATGCCTGCAATGGAGGTGAGCCGGTCAGCTGGCACGGGATGGCTCTGGAGGTGGTGGAATGCCTGCTTGAGGAAGGTCGATTGAAAGTTCGACCGGTAGTCGAAACGCAGAAACTGGATGAGATTTCGGCTTTTCGTGCCGCTCGTCCACGGCACACGGCGATGGCCACGGGGAAGCTGTCGGACCTGATCGGGAGCCAGCCGAGGAATTGGCGGGAGGCCTTGCGGGAGTACGTCTTCGAGTGCTTGATAAGCCGTTGACCCCCACCGGGACGCGTGGCACGCTGTTAGCGTTTCCATGAACAGGCACTTATTGTATCTCCCTGCTGTTTCCCTGATTTTCGCTGCTTGCGGTGGGGGAGGCTCATTCAACACGGGTGGCTATGACCCGCTCGATGCCGCTGGAGGAGGCGGCCCGAATGTCGGGCTGGTCGACACCGGCATCCGACCTGGTACCTTTGTTAAGACCTCGATGAACAACGCGGCGTTCTTTAAGAGAAAGCCCGATGGCGATACGATTGCTGACAAGACGCTCCCAGCGAATACCCCGATGAAGGTGATTTCCGTCGAAGGGAGCTATGTGAAGGGCGAACTCGACAGCGGTGAAGTGGGTTACATTCTCTCCGTGCAGGTGATCGACCAGAATGCGAGTGCGGCTGGGGTCGCCCCTCTGGACGATTCTGCCGTTCAGGTCTGGCCTCCGGTGGATGGGGGGTATCCGTTGGTGGATCCGACCACGTCGGATGCGCCGGTGATTCCATCGGATATCGATCCTGACGCACCGGAACCGGTCATGCCAGAAATTCCAGCGCTGCCGGATGATGCGCCGACTCCGGGGCTTGGCGCCGAGCCTGCCCTTCCGCCCGTGCCAGAGGCACTAGGGGAAGAGGGGGAGGAAGAGGACGCCGCCGAGTAATCCGCACAAAAAAATCGCACGCCGGGATGGCGTGCGATCCGAAATGCCTCGCCTTCCGGCGGGGCGTTTTCATTGAAGGATTCAGGCGAGGCCCTTGAGGGTTTCCTTCACCTTGTCGAAATCGGGCAGGTCCTTCGGGTGGTCCTGGACTTCGGCGTAGCGGACGATGCCTTCCTTATCAATCACGAAGGCGGAGCGCTTCGCCACGCCACCCATGATTAGGTTGGCCTCGGGGAGGAACTGCTCGTAGGCAACTCCGTAGGCCTTGGCGACCTCGTGTTCGTAGTCGCTGAGAAGCGTGATGCTGATGCCTTCCTTCTCGGCCCAGGCCGCTTGTGCGAAAGGATTGTCGCCAGAAATTCCGATGACCTTGGCGTCGAGCGCTTCGTAGTCGGAGATGCCGGAGGAAATGTCGCAGAACTCGGTGGTGCAGACGCCGGTGAAGGCCATTGGCACGAAGAGCAGGACGAGATTCGATTTGCCGACCAGGTCGGAAAGTTTCACGAGTTCCGGGCCCTCAGCGCCTTTGGTTACAAGGGTGAAGTCGGGAGCTTTGTCGCCAGTATTGATAGCCATAATGATTTTTGAGGTCGTGGTTGGGGATTCGCTGTTCAACATAGGCACCTGACCCCGGAGGTCAACGGCACCTGTGATGATGGACTTCGAATTTTCCAAACTCGGCCAGGAATTGGCCTGTGGCAGCGGCATTGGCGAACTGATGGAGGACCTTGGTAATGCCTTGGCCAGTGGCGGCGACGAGATCCGGATGCTGGGTGGCGGGCAGCCGGCCCACATTCCCGAAGTCAATGCCCTGTGGCGTCGGAGAATGGAGGAGATTCTCGAAGAGCCCGGTGCCTTGGAGCGGATGCTGGCCAACTACGACCCACCCCAGGGGAACCCCGGCTTCATTCGGGCGCTGGCCGGAATGTGCCGGGATGAGTTTGGTTGGGACGTCGGCGATGAGCATTTTGCCGTCACGGCCGGCGGTCAGACGGCCTTCTTTTTCCTCTTCAATCTGCTGGCCGGCGACATGGCGGATGGCCGGAGGAAGAAGATCCTGCTGCCGCTGGTGCCGGAATACATCGGCTACGCCAATCAAGGGACTTGCGGTGACCTGTTCCGGGCCGTGCCGCCGCGGATCGAGAAGACCGGCGAGCATGAGTTCAAGTACCGGGTCAATTTTGACGAACTGAAAATCACGGATGACATCGCAGCGATCTGCGTCTCGCGCCCGACGAACCCGACCGGCAATGTGCTGACGGATGGAGAGATCGCCAAGCTGTCGGCCCTGGCGAAGAAGCATGGGATTCCCTTGATCATCGACAACGCCTACGGCGCGCCGTTTCCGAATATCATCTTCACGGAAGCGAATCCGGTTTGGGACGAGCACATCATCCTGACACTGAGTCTTTCAAAAATCGGCCTGCCCGGTACGCGGACGGGCATCGTGGTGGCGCATCCGAAGATCGCCAAAGCGGTGGCGGAGATGAGTTCGGTGGTGGGTCTTTCAAATCCGAATATCGGTCAGGCGATCGCGACACCGCTGATCGAGAGTGGAGAAATCCTGCGTCTGGCCAGGGAAACGGTGCAGCCGTTCTACGTCGAGAAGTCGCGGCTGGCGCAGGAATGGGTGAAGGAGAGTTTTGGGAAAAAATTTGAATACTACATTCACCGTAGTGAAGGAGCGCTTTTCCTGTGGCTGTGGTTTCCCGGCCTGCCCATCACTTCGAAGGAGCTTTACGAACGCCTGAAAAAGCGCGGTGTGCTGATCATTTCTGGCCACTATTTCTTTTTCGGTCTCGAAGATGATGGCTGGGCGCACCGTCACGAGTGCCTGCGCATGACCTTCACCATGGACGAGCGTACGGTGAGAGAGGGGATAGCGGCGATTGGGGACGAAGTGGAGAGGGCTTTTAAGGGCTGAAGGCTGTGGACTGCGGCAGCCCTGCTGCCGCTGTTTCCGTGGGACAGCCTGCTGTCCACGCCCTGCGGAGAAAGGGCAGCCTGTCCGCCGGCGCGCTTCATGCGAAGGAAGGGTTCCCGCCCTGCCGAAGCCCCCCTCAGGGTTTGGCCTCCTCCCAACCTCGTCAACGGAGCGCGTTCATCCTGAACGCTTCGGCAGTGGACATCCTGTCCATACGCACAAGCCTTGCAGCGCTGCTTTTTGGTAATGAAAACCTTGACTGACCCCTTTTTTACCTTTTTTAAATCAGAAGTCAAACCGATGACTGCCGACTGTCTTGGGTAGCAGTGGGACCCACCCCATTTCCCTGCTTGCCATGCGCCCGTTTCCGCTCTTGGCTTGCGAGCATCATGGTTCGTCTTCTCACTCCCCGGTTGGCCGTGCTCTTGTTTTTGCCTGCCACAGGTGATCATGCGGAAGGCCAGCCCGTGAGCGTCGCAAACTCCGGCTTCGAACAGCCCGCCCTGGCCGATGGGGTGTTTGTCACCTCTCAACCTGGCTGGACCGGTGGATATTACGACCCGCTCCAACCCGGCGTCTGGATCGACCAAGCGCTGTCGGCCTCCGACACCGGGGTGTGGAATCCGGACGCCGTGGACGGATTTACCGCCGGAGCCTTCGCCGGGGAAAACACCGGCTATGCCCTGTCAACCCGGAATGAGGATGTGGGTCTGGCGCAGGTAATGAATGAGACTCTGGCACCGAACACCCGCTACGAGCTGCGGGTCCGCGTCGGCAACTCCTTCTACAACGAATCCGACCTGACTGCTGCCGCGCGGCTTGAACTCCTGGCGGGAGGAATCCTGCTTGCGGCGAAGTCCCGGTCCTCACCGTCGGCGGGGGCATGGGCGGAGCATCAGTTGGTCTATCATTCCGGATCCTCTCCGGGTCAGCTGGGCGAAGCTATGGAGATCCGGCTGATCGCGACCGCTTTCTCCGATGGATTGGGCAGGAGCGGATACGAGGTCGATTTCGACGAAGTGTCGCTCGAGGCCACTCCATCTCCGGATCCTCGGACCGATCTGCCGATTGGCAACGGAAGCTTCGAGGAACCGCCGCTTGTTGACGATGACTCTGAATCAGTTCAACCGGCCTGGACCGAGGGCAGATACCTCCCGGAAGATCCGGATACATGGGTCGTTGAACCGCGAATCGGGGCGACCGGCACTTGGAATCCGGACAGCTTCGACGGTTACCCCAGCGGCTTGGTGCCGGATGGAAACAACGCCGGCTATGCCCTCACGAGACCACAATACGACGCCGGTATTGAGCAAGTGCTTTCCAGCGTTCTCGAGCCCTCGACGGAATACGCCTTAAAGGTGCGGGTTGGGTATCCGCGCACCAATCCGCTTCCCGGAGCCGGCTTCCGAATTGAGCTGCGGCCGGGATCCGAGCTTCTGGTCCAATCGACCGGAGAAGCTCCGGCTCCCGGCGGCTGGGAGGAAAAGGAGGTGCGTTTCGTCTCCGTACCCGCTCACACCGCGCTCGGCGAACCGCTCGCGATCCGCCTGGTAGCGGTCGATCATCCGGACACCCGCAGCTATGAGGTGGACTTCGATGACGTCCGATTGACCAAGCAGCCGGCTGGAGTTTCGTCCCTCAGAGTCACCGAGATTGAACCCAAGGGTCCGAACATCATCCTGACCTGGGAGTCCCGAGCGGATCAGGTGTACGCCATCCGCTATAGCACCGGTCTCTCCGGCTTTGTCCTGCTGCCCGGGTTCGATGCCATTTCCTCCGAGGACGACGAGCGGCCGGCCGAGGGCGGGCGGTTCACCGTCACGATTCCCGACCCACTCCTCACTCCGGAAAATCCCGAGCGCGACGGAAGCCTCTTCCTCATCGTGGAAGAGTTGACGCCCTAAACGCTGTTGGAGTGGTCGGGTTTACCCACTAGGAAATGACGAACGTGGGGCGGATGGTATGAACCGAGCACATCGGTAACCCATTGACCGGAGGCATGGGTGACACGTCAGGGAGGTGAATGCCCTGGGAAACCGAGTCACCAATGGAACAGAGAATACGATTTGCGAGCCTTGCGGAGAGCGGGCGGTTTGAAGTCAAGGAGCTGTGTGCGAGCTTTGGGATTTCACGAAAGACGGGCCACAAGTGGTTGGCGCGATACCGGGCTGAAGGGTCGAAGGGATTGGCGGATCGGAGCAGCGCGCCGAAGTGCGTGGCGAACCGGACCGGGGCGGAAGTCGAACGGTTGATTGTCAGCCATAAGCGGCTTCATCCGAGCTGGGGGCCGAAGAAGCTCAGATGGGTTCTTGAGACGAAGTACGGCCTGGAAAGGCAGCCTGCGGTGAGCACCGTGGGTGAGGTTCTCAAGCGGAATGGACTGGTCAAGGCGCGGAAGCGGCGGGGAGGGCTGTTTGCCGTCGAGCGGGGCACGCTGACAGCTTCCCGCTGGGCGACGGGGAGCGTTGCGATCCGCTGACGGGGAGCGATCTTTTCAGCCGCTTCCTGCTTAAGGCCGAGGCGATGCCGGACCTGAGAGTGCGCTGGACACAAGACGCCTTCCGGTCGCTGTTCCGCAACTACCAAGTGTCACCCATGTCTCCGGTCAATGTGTTACCCATGGGTTGGTTCGGACCCCCGGTGAGGGGGTTGCGGCTAGTCCTCGATCTTTCGTCCGAGCCTGATGACGGCGTCGATGCGGCGATTGATCCCGGTGGCATGCCACTGAACCACTGCGAAAACCGTCACGCAGAGGATGGTATTGCTCATCGTTGGAGAGAGATCCAACAGGCTGACGGCGATGAAGACTGCGAGGAACAGGAATCCCGAGAGCCATCGGCCACGATAGCCTGAGGCGTGATCGAGAAGCAACTTGCGATCTCTTTCCGTGGCGAGAACGGTCTGTGCGTAGGCTTCCAGTTGCTGCTCATCGAGCTGCTCGACCTCGTCCTTATCAAGCAAGGGTTTCATGGGTGGCCATCGTTTCATGAGAAACGATCCATGGCCATGAAATCCCCCCAAGGGGGTCGTGAATCAGGTTCGGAACCCCAGACAAACGCCGATTCAATCCGCAAGCCGTCGAAGGCTTTTTGGGTCTGAACACCTTCTCCTCCTCGCACCGCGTGGGGCGAACTCCGGCGCTTTTGCCCTCTGACTGCGTGGTTCCTCAGTCGTTGGTCCCGACCAACTCCTTCGTCACGCCTTGCCAGCAGACAAAATGACTCGCAGCGGCGGCCCGCTTCTGTAATCAGCGCATTCCTAATTGAAGTTCCACATTTTGCCCTGCTCCTGGTCCGCGAAGACCTTGCTGCTCTTCATGTAGCTGTCGGGAGGATTGGGAAGCGGACTATCGTCGAGGCGGGGCAGTTTGGCGCCGATGGTGGAGTCCCATGGCTGCGAGCTGGCGACGATCACGGGAGTGCCGACACGTGTCATGTCGAAGACCTTGCGGGCGGATTTCAGCGGCATGCGCACGCAGCCGTGGGTGGAGGGGTAAGGTTTCACAAAGCCCCAGTGCATGCCGTAGGCCGGGCTGTAGAAGGACATCCAGTAAGTCATGGGATAGCCGGCGCCGGGATTGCTTTGGCGGCGGCGGTGGCGGGTCTTCGAGGTGATCCGGTGAGTTCCCTTTGGGGTCGGATTGGCACTGGTGCCGACGCCGACGGGTGTTGCGAGCAGCACCTCGTTCCCTTCAGTGACGTAGAGCTTCCCGGCGCCGGTGCTGATGTGGACTTTGACGGCGGAAGGATTACTCGGTTTTTTGGCAGGTGGATCAAATGAGAAGGCGGTACCGGAGGTGCCGCCCGAACTGACGTTGCTGCAGGAGCTGAAGAGAATGGCGGCACCGCCAAGGGCGATGGTGGCGAGAATGCGGAGTGGTTTGTTCATGGAAGATCCGGTCGTAATCTGGGGAGTATTATTTACCAGAAAGCTCAGGGTGCAATCCCGGAGATGATTTGAATACCCGAACTGACTCTTGGAAAAGGCACGCTGATCCGCAGGGATCGGGCCTCTTTGGCTGGTCCGCGCCGAGAGAAGGAGATCGGGCCAATGGTTAATCGAGCGTGCCGGCGGACCAGAGGATCCCGCGGGTCAGGAGGTCGAGGAAGATCTTGTTTTCAAAAGCCTCGTTGGTGTGGCCGTAGGTGGTTCCGAAGACGCGGGCACCGTGAAAGTCGTTGGTCCAGATGACGGGGAATTCCTTCCCGGTCTTTTCGCTGGCCGAGGTGGCGAGGACGGTGGCGCTTGGCCAGGTTTTCTCAATGATGTAGAGTTCATCCATGGGTGTCACCCAGTCGGCGGGAACCCCTTTCATGATCGGGTGCTCGGGCTTCACGGTCTTCACCGGATAGCGGCTCTGGTGCTCGTGCTTGCGGCTGGTGACGCCGAGCAATTCACGCCAGTCATCGATCTTGGCACCGCGGTAGGTATGCATCGCGCAGTGGACGACGACGGCCGGGGTGCCTCCTTTGTGCGCTGCGGTGATCTTTCGGATGTAATCCGCGTCGGTGGTGTTTGCGAAGCATGCGTTGTGGACCACGACGTCGTAGGGCTTGGCCCAGTCGGGGTCGTTGTAGAGCGGATTTTGGAAGTCCTTTTTCTCGCCGCCTTCAAGCACCACGGTCCAATCGATCTTGGCGTCTGCGAATGCGTGGGAGGTGAGGGAGGCGGCTTGAAATTGGTAGTCATGGCAGCATCCTCCGGTGACGAGCAGGGCTTTGACGGGAGCAGGCTCTTCCTTCGCTGCGGTCTCCTTCTTGAACATCTTGTGGATCGCGGAGACGGGCATGCAGTTTTTGACGACCATTTGAAGGGGTCCGGTGGGCTTGCCCTTTTCAGTGCTGTAGTAGATCGGTTTGGTGGAGGACACGATGCCGACGACCTCGTTGTCTGGATTAAGGACCGGGCCGCCTGATGAACCTTTCGCGTAGTCGGCGGTGATCATCATGTTGATGATCTTTTTCTTTTTGTGAGCTCCGACGTGGTAGCGGGCGACTTCCCCGAAAGTCTGGGTGTAGAACATGCGGGCGGGGTGACTGATGACCCGAACCGGCGTGCCGACATCGGCTGGTTTGCCGAGGGGGAGCGGGCTGAAGCCTTCTCCATCGACGCGGAAAATGGCGATGTCCTGGGCCGGGTCGGCAGCGACGACTTCGGTGATCGGCCATGCCTTGCCGCGGCGGTCGGTCACTCCCATGACCGTGCCTTTGGCTTTCTCGAGCACGTGGTGGTTGGTGACCATCAGGCCGTCGGCGGAGAGGCACCAGGCGGTGGCAATGCCGGAGATGTGCCACTTGTCGCATTTGTCGCATTTGTAGACGGCACCAATGAGGAAGACGGCATCCGCTGGGTCCTCCGGGGCGGCGCTTACGAGTGGGGGCGCTTCGCAGTGAGTCGGGCAATCGTTGACGGCCTTGGCGAGGTATTCGCCGCTGCGGTGGTTCTCATGTTCCGAGAGCGCTCCGACATTGACGCTGAAGGCATCCTCGAGTGCGGGGTCATTGATGAGAACGGGCGCTGCTGTGGTGACCTTCAGGGAGCAGAGAAGTAGAAGTAGGTAGAAGCTTTTCATCGGCGTTTCCATTGGCTGAGTTGGGAGCTGGTCCATTGGAACTTCCTCGCGGTTTCGCGGATGAGGAAGGGTTCGTCCTTGGTGAGGACCAGATCGAAGTCTGAAGAGAGGTGGTCTTTCAACCAGTCAATTGTGGCAGCTTTCGGCCAGTTCTCCGGAGGGGTGAACTCGCCGAGCCAGGTGCAGGGGGTGGCGATGATGAGCTCGCCGCCGGGAGAAACGAGTACGGGCAGGCGCTTGAGGAGCTTTTCGGGCTCGGGCAGGCGGCAGAGGAGATTGGCAGCGTGGACCCGGTCGAACTGACCGAGGTCGGCGCGCAGGTGCATGGCGTCGCCCTGCTCGAAAGATACTCCTGATGGGTCGACGCCATCGGGGAGGTGGGCTTTCAGCTTGGTGCTGAGGTGAGCCTCGTCGAGGCGGGTGTAGTCAAGCGGGCCCTTGGCGATGGCGGCAGCGGCATTGACGAAAGCGTGCGAGTAATCGATGCCGACGACTTCGCGGCAAGTACGAGACATTTCGTAGCTCGATCGCCCGACCGCGCAGCCGAGGTCGAGGGCGCGTTCGGACGTGCTGGAAAAATGAGTTTGGGTGCGGACGGCGAAGTCGAGTGCTTCGCGCATGCCCGGTGGGGCGCCGGGAGGGAGGATTTCTTCGGCGCTGCCGTAGTGGAAGAGCAGGTATTCGGAAACGAGCTTGTCGGTTTCGTAGAGGTTGTCGGGCATGGTTAGAAGGGTTGGCGGACCGGGCCGGTCCGCGCACGGCCTGCGGCGGGCCGCCGCAGCTACGCGTCGTAGAAGAAGTCGTTGTCGTCGTGTTTGGGAATCGGGAGGTTGATGACCTTCAGCTTGCCGATGGCGCGGTGGCGGCAGCCGGGCTTGATCATGACGGCGCTAAGGGGTTTCACCGGGACCAATTCGCCGTCGAGTTCAAGATGGCCTTCGCCTTCGAGGACCAGATAGATCTCGGTGGTTTTCTTGTGATAGTGGGTGGTGGGTTCGTCACGGACTTCGAGATAGTGTGCGGAGGCAGGGGCATCCGCTTGATCGACGAAGGCCCGGCGGGTGGTTCCGCAGCAGCAGTCAATCGGCGGAAGGTCGGTGAAGTCGACGTGGTGGTAGCGTTTCATGAGTCTCCATTACACCGGAAAAAGCGAAACCCGATCAAGGATTTGATCGGGTTTCTCTGAGCGAAAAAATTGGAGTGAAGGCTGGATGTCAATCCCGAGCGGAGGCGAGGGCGTCCATGATGTAGCGGGATGGACGGAAATTCTCGATGATCACTTCCTGTTGGTCACCACGCTTCATGCGGACTTCCTTGACGTTGAAGTTGGGAGTCTTGTGAGGCGCGAAGAGGATGTCGTCGTGGGTCGAATTCTCGTGCTTCTTGAACATGTCGGGAACGATGTCGCCTCCGAGATGGTCGTCGCGTCCGGTGGCGAGGTGGCAGGTTCCGAGGACTTTTTCGTCCTGGATATCCGAGTAGGAAACGGGAAGCACCTGAGTGCCGAATCCGAGTTCGCCAAGGGTGCCGGTCATCGGGTCGTCCTGAAGACGCGCGTTGTGGGTGTCGATCGTGGCCTGACTGCCTTCGATCAATTCGGACTTGATGATGTTGCGATTTTCCACGGTGAGGACGCCGAGAGTGCCGTCTTCATACTTCATCGGGAAGTGGCCACGGGCGTCGCTTGGGACGAAGTAGACTTCTCCTGCGGGTAGATTGGCGATGTCGGGTTTCTCGCCCTTGCACAGGCCATGGGACTTCTGCGCTTCCTGGGCGTCGAGTCCGAGCCAGGCGGTGAGGATGCGTCCGTCTTCGAGGGCGAAGTCGATTTCAACCTCATCGGCCTTGGTCATGGCGAGGCGGATGCGCTCGGCATCGGCAGAGACTTCGTTGTAATCGACGGTCAGGCCTGAGTTGAGAATGACGTCATTGACGCCATGCATGGTTGCTCCGCGGAACCCGAATTCCTTGCATTTGGCGGTCAGCGGAGCGGTGGCGGAAAAGGTCGAGATGCAGAGGATGATGTCGTAGTTCGGATAGATGTCCGCATCGAGCGAAAGTTGTTTGCCGTTGGTATCCCAGACCTCATCTTCGAGATCGAGATTGGAGCCCCGGGTCGTTTTGTAGGCGAACATTTCACCGCCACTCATGCCGAGGGCTTCCATGGCGCCTTGGTGAAGCGTCTGGTAGAAGGCTTCATGTGCTTTCTTCTGAACGGGGAATCCGCTTTCCGTGAGGTAATTGAAGTCCTTGATGAGCTCGGCCGGCTCGTCGAAATCCGTAAGAATACAGATTCGGCAACCTCTGGTGGGTTCGAAGACGTTGCCAAGAAGACGAACGAGATCGAATTTTGGGAAGTCGCGTTTCTCGGGGTTGAGAAGGACTTCCTCCGAAAGGTAGGTGGGCAGCTGGGATGTGATCATGGTATTTGGAACAGTCGACCGTATGAAGGAGTGCCGAAGGCGCAAGGGGCCTTTTTGTAATTGGTGGCTGGGAGAATTCGCATGGGTGATTATTCCCCGCCGAGCTCCATTCCTTTGTCCCGCATTTCTTCGAGGACGGGGGACATGTCCTGAAGGCTTTCCCACAGGTCCTTGACCGCGTAGATCGGGCACTTCGCGCGGACGGCGAGGGCGATGCAGTCGGAGGGGCGGGCGTCGAGTTCGACGATTTTACGCTCCATGATCTCGTTCTCGGCCTCGAGAATCAGGCGGGCGTAGTAAACTTCCTCTTCGACGGCGATGATGACCGCCCGGGAAAGCTTGGCGCCGAAGCCCTCCATTGCACTGAGAAACAAGTCGTGAGTCAGGGGGCGGGGTGGCGTCTGGCCGGCCATGGAAGCGTTGATGGAAGCGCCGATCGCGATATCGATGTAGAAGACGATGACTTTTTTACCATCGCCGAGGAAGACCGCGCAGCCTGCAGGCGTGGGCAGCAGGGCGACGGGTTCGACACGGACGAGATCAGGCATTGGACGATGATCGTGCGGAAGGCCGAGATGCTCAACGGTGAAATTCAGATGCTTGTCGCAGGGCCATCAAGCTGGGGAGAAATCGGCTGCTGCGGAGTGTTTTTGGACCAAGAGGGTTAGGATTTTGGAGTCATTGTCCTCAGACCATGGCGAAGTTTGGAACCCAATTCCGATGCTGAAGGTGATGATCTTCGGATTTTCAGGGTCTTCATCCAATCTATCCTATCCATTCTGGTCCGATTCTTCCCGAACTCGATGGCCCTTGGACTTGTCGAGAGTGGTCGCTTCGCGCGCGGTGTCTGGGAGGGCTTTGGCGATTTGAGGTCATGGAAAGAAGGTCCGCGAGTTGCGGGCTTGTCGGTGTCATCAGCTCGACTAGGGTGTCTCAACTGATGCGATCCCTGCCGACTCGTTGGATTCTCCGCGGCGCGCCTTTCCAATCCGACGGAAACGGCGAAAGTGGGGATTTCCCTGCGATTTTGAAGCATTTGATCCTTCAGCGGGGGCTTCCGGCGGGTGATGAGCTTGAGACTTTTTTGCGGCCGCGCCTGAAAGACCTGGGAGATCCTTTTGAAATCGGGGAGATGAAGGAAGCGGTCGATCGAATTCTTCTGGCGGCTGATCGCGGCGAGAAAGTGGTGATCTATGGCGACTACGATGTGGATGGCGTCAGTTCGATTGCGGTGACCCGCCAGGTGCTTCGGGCGTATGGTTTGGAGCCTCGGTCGTTCATTCCCAAGCGAAGTTCAGAAGGTTACGGGTTGAGTAGCGCGGCCATCGCGCGGATGACGAGTGAAGGCGAGAAGCCGGACCTTTTGATCGCGGTGGACTGTGGCACGGCCTCGGTCGATGAGATTGCGGCGCTGAGGAAGGATGGCATCGATGTGATCGTAGTGGACCACCATGAACCCGGGCCGAAGGGACGGCCGGACGTGGTGGCGCTGGTCAATCCGAAGTGCGGGGGCGGCCCGGCTTATCTCTGCGCGGCTGGAGTCTGCTTCAAGCTGGGGCATGCCTTGCTCAAGACGCGGCCGCGGGAGGGTTTTGATCTCAAGGAGTTGCTTGAATTGGTCTCGGTGGCGACAATTGCCGACATCGTTCCGATGTTGGGCGAGAACCGGCTGCTGGTGAGGCACGGACTCAAGCGCCTGCCGAATACTTTGAATCCGGGGCTGAAAGCGCTTCAGGAAGTGGCCGGCATGAATGGTCGGGCGACCTCGATGGATGTGGGATTCCGACTGGGCCCGCGTCTGAATGCCGCGGGTCGGATGGACGTGCCCGAGGATGCCCTGGCGACCCTGCTGACCGATTGCCGGCGCAAGGCGCACGAGCTCGCCGAGCGTCTCGAGGGCTACAACCGCCGTCGTCAGGCTCACGAAGTGCAAATTCGCAAGGAAGCTTTGGCGATGTTGAATGAAACCTTTGATCCCAAGCGAGATCCGGTGATCGTGCTTGGTTCGCGGAGCTGGCATCCCGGAGTGGTCGGAATTGTGGCTTCACGCCTGATGCGCCAATTTAACAAGCCGACTTTCATCATCGCGATCGATGAGAACGGTGTCGGTAAAGGCAGTGGTCGGAGTATCGAAGGGGTGTCGCTGGTCGAAGCAATCAACGCTTCCCGGCAACATCTGCTTGCGGGCGGTGGTCACGACATGGCGGCAGGCATTTCCGTGGAGGAGGACAAGCTGGATGTTTTCCGGAAAGAGTTTGGCGAGTTTGTGCTGAAGGCGACCGACGAGGAGCAGCGGCAGCCGCGTTTGTATGTGGATGCGGAGATTCCCTTCTCGGATCTGTCGCTGGAGTTCCTCAAGGAGTACGAGTTGCTGCAACCTTTCGGGAACAGCAACCCGCAGCCGATTTTCATGTCGCGCGAGGTGAATTTAAGTCGTCCGCCGGTGCACATGAAGAACCAGCATCTGCGTCTGCACTTGCGGCAGGGCTATCACGAGCAGGATGCGGTTTACTTTGGAGGGGGCGAAGTGGCTTTGCCGGACCCGCCGTGGGACATCGCGTTTACGATCGATCGGAACCACTTCCGCGGTCGGACGAGTCTGCAGGTGATCATTCAGGGGGTGCGAGCGGCGGAGTAGGGAGGTCAGACACTCTTGTCTGACGAAGCCACCTCAAGACTCCGCGTCCGACTGGAGTGTCTGAGCTCCTTACGCGAACGCTGCTGCGATCCGCTTGCAGACTTCCTCGACGTTGGCGAGGGAGTTGAAGGCGGAGATGCGAAAGTAGCCTTCGCCGGCGGAGCCGAAGCCGGCACCGGGGGTGATGACGACGTTCGCTTCGGTGAGCATTTTGTCGAACATGTCCCATGAGCTGACGCCTGCCGGGCAAGCAACCCAGACGTAGGGGGCGTTCTCGCCGCCGAAGACGGTCAGGCCGGCGTTTTGGCAGGCTTCGCGGAGGAGTTTGGCGTTGGCCATGTAGCCTTCGATCAGGGCGGCGACCTGGGCTTTTCCTTCCGGGGAAAAGACGGCGGCGGCACCCTTTTGGACGGGGTAGGAGGCGCCGTTGAACTTGGTCGAATGACGGCGGCTCCAGAGTTGATGAAGCGGGACGCGGGTGCCGTCGGGCGTGCTGCCGGTGACGGTCTTCGGGATCACGGTGTAGGCGCAACGCACGCCGGTGAAGCCACCATTTTTCGAGAAGGATCGGAATTCAATGCAGCAGTCGTGGGCACCTTCGATCTCGAAAATGGAGTGCGGGATCTCCGGGTCCTGGATAAAGGCTTCGTAGGCGGCGTCGAAGAGGATGATCGAGTCGTTGGCCTTGGCGTAGTCGACCCAGGCCTTGAGCTGTTCGCGGGTGGCGACGGTGCCGGTCGGGTTGTTCGGGAAACAGAGGTAGATGAGGTCGACCTTTTCCTTGGGAAGATCGGCGACGAAGCCGTTCTCGGCGGTGCAGGGGAGGTAGACGAGGCCTTCGTAGGCACCGTTGGCATCGCCTTCGCCGGTGTTGCCGGCCATGACGTTGGTGTCGACGTAGACGGGGTAGACGGGGTCGGTCACGGCGATGGTGTTTCCTTCGCCAAAGATATCGAGGATGTTGCCGGAGTCGCACTTGGAGCCATCGGAGATAAAAACCTCATCGGCGGAAATGCCGAGATCGGCGAACTGGTTTTCGACGATGGCGGTGCGGAGGAATTCGTATCCTTGTTCCGGGCCGTAGCCTTTGAAAGTGGCGCGGTCGCCTTGTTCGTCGACGCCGTCGTGCATCGCCTGGCGGACGGCTTCGGGGAGCGGCTCGGTGACATCGCCGATGCCGCAGCGGATCAACTTGGCGGCGCCGTCGGGATTGGCATCGGTAAAGGCTTTCACCCGGCGACCGATTTCAGGGAAAAGGTAGCCGGCTTTGAGTTTGAGGAAGTTTGCGTTGATCGAGGCCATGTCGGCCGGACGTTTAGCGGTGCTTTTCGCCCGGGGCAAGCCCGGGAGGCGGAGGAATGAGTGCTGGGTCGACAGATTGCCCGCATCGACCTACACTCCGGGCCGAATGACGTTGGCCGAGCTCGGATGGAATGACGATTTCGAGCGGGAATTTGAACCGCATCGGGCGCGTGGCTGGGTGCCAGCGCGCCTGATCCGCGAAACGCCGATCAATTACAGCGCTTTCATCATCGATGAGGAGGGTGAGCTGGAGGAGCTTGATCTGGTCCTCGGCGGGAAGGTCTGGCACGATGCGGTGAATGATGCCGAGCTGCCGGCGGTCGGGGACTGGGTGGCGATCGAATATGGAAATGAAGACGTTGATCACGTCATCCGTGCGCGGCTTTCGCGGCGTTCGTGCTTTTCGCGGAAGATGCCGGGAAAGACGACCGAGGAGCAGGTGATCGGGACGAATGTGGATGTGGTGACGGTGGTGACCGACCCCGGACCGGATCACAATCCGCGCCGGATGGAGCGCTATTTCACCTTGATCGGACGAAGCGGCGCGAAGGCGGTGGTGCTGATGAACAAGAGCGACGCGTTCCCGGAGCAGCAGTGCAAAGATGCGGCGCAGGATTTGAGAGAGCTTTGTCCGGAAGCGGATATCCACATCACCAGCGCGTTGAAGGGTGATGGACTTGAGATTCTCAAGTCCTATCTCACTCCGGGAACTACGATGTGTATCGTAGGTTCAAGTGGTGTCGGGAAATCGACATTGGTCAACAAGCTCTACGGCGACGACTGGCAATGGGTGAGTGAGGTGAACGACGTCACCGGCAAGGGGCGGCACACGACGACGACCCGTGAGCTGGTGCCCCTGACAGGTGGCGGGATGCTGATTGACAACCCGGGCATGCGGGAGATCCAGATGTGGACCGATGAGAAGACCCTGCGCGACAGCTTTTCAGACGTTGAGGAGATCGCCTCACGCTGCAAGTTCCACGACTGCAAGCACGGCACCGACAAGGGCTGTGCGATTCGTGCGGCGGTGGAGGATGGGGAACTGGATGTCGAGAGACTGGAGAGTTTTCTGAAGCTCGATGACGAGATCGAGGAGCTTGCTCGCCGCGCGAAGAAACGTCAGATGACGACCGAGCGTCGGGCGAAGCGGAATACGAGGATCAAGGCGCGGAACCTCAATGATCGGATTGAGTGGGAGCGCGAGCAGCGTGGGGAGTGGCGGTGAATTCTGGCTAAAGGTGAAGAGAATCTGAATGGATCTGAATGGCAATCTCATGTCCCAAAGGGACAAAATCCCGAAGCCCGGGGTTGCAGGGCTACCCCGGGATGGGTGTGCCGTGGTTTTTCTACTCCGAAGGAGTTGTGTCCCTAAAGGGCTAGTCCCAAACGTATCGCTCGTCGTCGTCGATCCGGTGCTTCCGAAGCATGATGCGAAATTCGTCTTGGAAGCTGAGCTTGCGGTGATGAGTTTCCTGATTGGCAATGGATTCTTCGACAGTGCCGAGATTGGACGGGCTCACCGGGAGGACTCCGTAACCCGCCTGCCAGGCAAAGCTCTCCAAAGCGGGGTCTTGCGACGGAGGTCCGGGTTCTTTGGAAAAGGTCGGCGATCCTTGGTGGAGAAAACCAGATGGAGGTAGACGGCTGCGAGCGATTGGGGCATCGGGAGTGGGCCGGGATGCAACGCCTTTGGCGCAGGGATTCTTCTGATGGCCCACCTGGGGTAGCTCGTGCCTCGCAACCCCAGGCTTTGGGATGGGTGTCCCGTTGGGACGGAAGACTTCAAGCGATGATCAAGCGAGGGGTGATGCCCAATTTTGAATGAGCGGATCGAGTGGGAACGTGAGCGGCGCGGGGAGTGGCGTTGAGTTCGACCCTCGACGGCGTTTGCCATGAGCGGCTGCTGAGTGTAGGGTCACGTTCATGAAAATCATTTCCACATGGCTGGCACTGATGGGATTCGCTTTTGCCGAGGTATCGGTGGTGAAGGTCGAAGAGGCGGAGAAGCTGATCTCGGAGAAAATTCAACTGCTCGATGTGCGGACGGAGGAGGAGTGGAATGGCGGCCACATCGAAGGCGCGATCCGGGTGGACTACCTGGAGAAGGGATTTGCGGAAAAGGTGGTGAAGGCGCTCGACCCGAAGAAGCCCGTCCTGGTCTACTGTCGGAGTAGCGGTCGTAGCGGTAAGGCTTCCAAGGTCATGGAAAAACTCGGATTTGCCGAGATCAAGGACCTCAAGGGCGGGATTCTCGCTTGGGAAAAGGCGGGAAAAAAGGTGGTCAAATAAACACTGTCACCCCCGTCTTCTATCTTGATTCCTTAAGAAATCCTAAGTATTTCCTTCTCCGCGCATGGCGGTGAAGAGGAAAAAGGTCACTTTGGGATCGAAGACGGCGAACACTCGTCGGCGCAAGCGGCCGTCCTTTTCGGAAGCC
>NZ_JBATWY010000057.1:0-2382 GCF_049672945.1 Haloferula sp.
CCCCTCCCAGACCACTGAGCGATGTCACGACTTCCCTCCATCTTCCTGACAGCATTGCTGCTCGTAGCTCCCGGCCAAGCGGCGGAGTACACATTTGTCGACCCGCCAGCCATCCATGCCGAGGGCCAAGCAACGCTCACTCTAACAGCCGCTGAGCCGATCAAGGTCGCAGGTTCCTTGCCCGACGACGCCCGCGTTCGAATGCTCGCCCATCGCAGCTTCCGCCCCGACACGAAAAATCCACTTCATCGGCTGGAGATCGACATTCTCCCGCTTAGGCCGGGTTCATTCGAGTTACCTCCCGTGCCATTGAGTATCGGCAATGATCGACTTCTTTTTCGCTGCCCACCACTGGTCGCCGAGGCGAACTCCGCCCCGGAGTCGACCTCTCAGCTTGCCGTATTCTGGAACGGTGGAGCCTCTACGCCTGATCGTCTCTGGCAGGGCCAGCAAGTCGACGTCGACATCCTGCAAATCTCTCCGCGGCGATTTGGCCGTCCGAAGTTCCTTGTGCCGACTCTCGACATTCATGGCGGAAGATTCCGACTTCATGTCAAAAGCGGTGCCCAACACAACACCCCACTGGCACCGATCGGGACCGGAGCATTCGGGATGGGGCGCGCCCATAGCTCGCTATCGTCGTCCGAATACAAGGGTGAGAAAGTCTCGGTCAATCGCTCGAAGACTTTCTTCACTGTCGCGCCCGAAGCCGACGAAGTTTCTCTACAAATTGCCTCAACAGTACGGTCCGGCGATTATCCCAATCGGACACAGATTTTCAACAAGGTGATCCCCGTGAGCCCCCTGCCTCCCCTCACTAGCAAGCAGGCAAAAAAATCCGGTTTGATCGGTGATTGGAAGTTGGAAGGTCGCCTTGAGCCAGAGTCTCCCGAACCAGGCGAACCGTTCTCAATCATCGTCGATTTCGAAGGACGCGGTGACCCAGCAAGCTTCGTCGAACCCGACTTCTCAACCCCGCAGCTTCGCTCGATTCAGACCGAGCTCACTGAAGGTAAGAATTCGAAAATCGATTACCACCGGGGCACTTTCACCCAACGCCTCCTCCCCATCCAAGACTCAGCCGCTCTCCCGGCTCTGTCTTTGGCGACCTTCGACACGGTCGCAGGAAAATGGGTTTCACACCCCGTCACCAGCGGCTTCGGGAAGCTTGTGGATCAAGCTGGTTCAGCCGTTGTGGCAGACCCACTGCGAGCCGCAGTCGTCCGCCCGCTGGCAATGAATTTTCCGAGAAGCCTGCTGCTCGCCGCTACCGTGGCACCTCTGCTGCCTCTTCTCGGACTTCTCTTAAGCCGTGCACGGAACCGCCAACTGTCGCCTCGCAGAATTCTGATGAAGCGCCTTCGAAATTTGTCGATTCGTCTCAAGGACCAAACCGAGAATCAGGAGACCGCGATCATCGACGACGAGATGCTACCGCTTTTGCGAGAATACAGTGGTCTGCCTCCCGGAGCATCAGCCACCGAAGTTGCGGAGGCACTCACGTCTGATCATCCCGAACTTGCCGAAGGGATTGCTGAACACGCCAACTCGTCTTTCGGCTCGCGCAGCAGTTCCTTCAAACCTCGTGACTTCGCACCCTTGTTAGGCCGACTCACTTGCTTATTCCTCGCCTTGATCCTTCTGGCCCCATCGCCCGCTGCCGCTCAGGACAGTCCGGCACTCGCCGAGGCCAGGCGACTTGTAACTGCCGAACCAGAGCAGCCATCTCACCAACTCCGGCTCGCTCGTGAGTTAATGAAAGACAATCAGCCTCACCGTGCCCGCGCCGTCTGCCATCACCTGCTGCTGCTCGACCCCTTCTACCCCGAGGCCCACGACCTGATGGCGGAAATTCGCGAGCGAATCGGCGACCCCGCTGCTCCGGGTTCGCGCTACCTTGAGCTGCGGCCCGACCAGATCGCAATCATTGCGGCAGCCGCTTGGATCTTCGGATTTCTCCTCGTTACCGTGCGCATTCTAACAAAACGCTTTCCACGCTGGCCGGCGATCACCGCCTTCTTGGTGGCGTCCGTCGCCATCGGCTCGGCGTTCCTGCGCCACTCGCTTGCCTACGCCCCCGGCCGCTACATGGTCGCCGTCCAGGAAGTCATGCTTGAAGTCGCTCCCGGGCGCTTCGCCCAGGAACGCGCGCCACTGAGGTCTGGCGAAATCATCGCCCCACTTCCCGCTGAAGCTGAGGCCACCCACCTCCAACTTCAGCTCGGCGACGAGGTTTACTTCGTGCCCGCCGAATCCCTCGAACCCGTCTGGTAATCCATGATCCGCATCTTCGCCATCGCCATCCTCACCCTGAGCCAATCCTTCGCCGCTTCCATTCCGCCGGAATCGATGCAGGCGGTCCGGGAACATGTGGTGCTGGTC